>NZ_JTKZ01000473.1:0-18217 GCF_000799035.1 Delftia sp. ZNC0008 | reverse complement strand
CCGCGTGGTCACGCCCCAGGAACCCGGCCCCGCCAGGCCTCCGCCTGCGGGGCTCACACCCGGAGGCAAGCTTGCCTCGGGGCGGCCGCATTCAGGGAGACCCCATGAGCCTCTTTCTTCAGCCTGCGCCCTGGCTCCGGTGGCGCAGCCCAGCCCTCCTCTGGCTCGCCATGGCAGCAGCCGCATGCATGGCCGCCAGCACCGCCCATGCAGCGCCGGGTGAGAGACCCGGTGCGGCGCAGTTGCAGCATGCGCAGCAGGCCCTGCAGGGCCTGTCCATGCCCTTCGAAGCCAACAGCGGCCAGTTCGACCCGGCCGTGGCCTTCATGGGCCGCACCTTCGCGGGCGCCGTCCATGTCACGCACCAGGGGCAGATCGTGTACGGCCTGCCCGGGCCCGACACGGGACGGCTGGCGGAATGGGCAAGAAGCAACGCGGCCGGCGATGTGCCCAAGAGCGCCCCCATCCTGCGGCCCGGCTGGAGTCTCACGGAAACCCTGGTCGGCGCGCTGTCGCTGTCGCCCACCGGCGGCGAGGCCGCCGCCACCCAGATCACCCGCTTCAGCGGCCACCACAGCTACCAGCCGGCGACCTACCGCAACCTGCACCTGGGCCAGGCCTGGCCCGGCGTGCAGGTGGAACTGGCCGTGCGCGGCACCAATGTGGAAAAGCTCTTCCACGTGGCGCCGCAGGCCGACCCCGGGCAGATCCAGGTCCGCGTGGACGGCGCGCTGTCCCTGCGCCTGGGCGAAGATGGCGAACTGGTGGCCGCCACAGGCCATGGCGACGTGGCCTATACAGCTCCCGTGGCGTTCCAGGAGGTTGCGGGGCGGCGCGTGGAGGTGCCCGTGCGATATGCGCTCAACAGCCAGGGCGATGGCTACGGGTTCGCACTGGGAGCGTATGACCGGGCGCTGCCGCTGGTGATCGATCCGCTGCTGCAGAGCATCTATCTGGGTAGCCTCGAGACCTCCTGGATAGAGGCCATAGCCACAGCCGCCCCTTCAGGCGACGTGCTGCTGGCTGGCACGACCCTGTCCACCCGCTTCCCCGGCACTGCGGGTGGGGCGCAGCCGGCGCCCCCAGAGGGCATGCCTGCATTGCACGGCTTCGTCGCCCGGCTGTCCAGTGATCTGAGCCAGCTGATACAGAGCACGTACCTGAGCGGGTCGCGGGGTAGCCAGGCTCACGCACTGGCCGTCACAGCGTCGGGTGACGTGGTCGTGACCGGCGAGACACTGGCCAACGATTTTCCCGGCACGGCCGGGGGAGCACATCCCATGCCCCGCAACTTTCCTGCGGGCTTCGTCGCCCGGCTTTCCGGCGACCTGCGCACCCTGGAGCAGAGCACCTATCTGACCGGAGACGGCTGGGTGACCGCCAACGCCCTGGCCCTTCCTGCCTCGGGGGAGGTCGTGGTGGCCGGGGCCACAATTGCCACGGACCTGCCCCGCACAGCCAACGGAGCCCAGCCCGCCCTCAGCGCCGACAATGACGGCTTCGTCATGCGCCTGTCCTCCGACCTGCGCACCGTGGTGCAAAGCACCTATCTGGGCGGTACGAGACTGGACCGTATCACCAGCATCGCCATCGGACCTTCAGGGGAGATACTCGCCCGCGGGCAGACCCGATCCGCCGATCTGCCTGCCAGGGCGCACGCAGCCCAGCCAGAGATCGGCGGCGATGCCGACGGCTTCATCGCATTGCTTTCAGATGATCTGCACACCCTGGTGCGCAGCTCCTACCTGGGGGGCAACGGCTGGGAGACACTCTCGGCATTGGCCTTCCACCCCTCGGGAGAGATCGTGGCAGCCGGGCAAACATCGTCCTCTGCCTTTCCTGGCACGAACGGTGGTGCGCAGCCTGCAAGCAATGGTGACTACTCCGGCTACATCACAAGGCTGTCCGCCGATCTGCGCACCCTGTTGCAGAGCACCTATCTGGGCGGCGCAAACCCAGACTGGATCGCTGCCCTGGCCATCGCTCCTTCGGGCGAGATCCTGGTGGCCGGCAACACCTCATCCGACAATTTTCCCGGCATGGCGGGCGCCATCGAGCCTGACTACGGTGACGGATTGCAGACCGGCTACGTGGCACGCCTGTCGGGCGATCTGCGCACCTGGGAGCAAAGCACCTACCTGGGCGCAAGGGGCCTGGATGGTGTCACCGCGCTGCACATCACTGCTTCTGGCGAGCTTCTGGCCGGCGGCTACTCCGGAGCACAGCTCACGAACCTCAATGCCTTTGTCTCACTCCTGACCGTGGACCTGCGCGCCCTCTCCCCCCAGACCATCACCTTTGGGCCACAGGCCAGCCAGGTCCTCGGCAGCCCTGGCTCCACCTTCACCATAGACCCTCCCGCCACGGCCAGCTCCGGCCTGCCGGTGGACTACAGCAGCCCCACCCCGGCCGTCTGCACCGTCTCGGGCACCACGGTCACGATGATCGATGGCGGCATCTGCACGCTGGTGGCCCGCCAGGCGGGCAATGCCCACTGGCTGCCCGCCGACGCAAGCGCCGATGTCCGCATCCGCAGAACCCAGGCGATCCACTTCCCGGCCCAGGCCAGCCGGACCTTCGAGGCGGGGACGGCCTTTGCCATCGACCCGCCCGCCACGGCCAGCTCCGGCCTGCCGGTGGATCATGCCAGCACGACGCCAGGCATCTGCACGGTCTCGGGCAACAGGGTCACGATGGCAGGCGAAGGCATCTGCACGGTGACCGCCAGCCAGCCCGGCGATGCACGGTGGATGCCGGCCACCGAGGTGGCGCAGGACATCGCGCTGACTGCGGTGGTGCCGCCTACCTTGCCGCCCCCCGTAGATCCTCCTGTGGATCCTCCTGTGGATCCACCTGTGACTCCACCCGTGCCACCGCCCGCTCCGGCGCCCATTCCCGCACTCGGCGCCTGGCAGCTGGCACTGCTGGGTGCCATGGCGGCAGGCTGCGGAGCGCACGCACTGCGGCGGCGTGGCGCCCTCAGCGCAGCGCAAACCCCAGCGCCACGCCCGCGAACAGGCTGGCACCGATCCAGTGGCTCTTGCTGAACGCCACGAAGCAGCCTTCGCGCGTGCGGTGGCGGATCAGGGTGAAGTGCCAGATCACCTGGGCCGCAGCCACGGCCAGGCCCAGCCAGAAAGGCCAGGCCAGGCCGAAGGGCGCCAACGCCCAGACCGTGAGCAGGCCGCAGAGCACGAAGAAACCCATGACGGCCACCACGTCGAAGCGGCCCAGGGTGATGGCCGAGGTCTTCATTCCGATCTTGAGGTCATCGTCACGGTCCACCATGGCGTATTCGGTGTCATAGGCCAGCACCAGGAACATGTTGGCCAACCACAGAATCCAGGCCGTGGCGGGCACCTGCCCCTGCACGGCGGCGAAGGCGATGACGATGCCGAAATTGAAGGCAATGCCCAGAAACGCCTGGGGCATGGCGAAGAAGCGCTTGGTGAACGGGTAGAGGATGGTGAACAGCACGGCGGGCACGGACCAGGCCACGGCCTCCCAGCGGGTGGTCAGCACCAGGCCCAGCGAAACCAGGGCCAGGGCCGCGCCCAGCAGCGCGGCCTCCTTCACCGAGACCAGTCCCGAGGTGATGGGGCGCTGCGTGGTGCGCTTGACGTGGCGGTCGAAGTCGCGGTCGGCGATGTCGTTGATGCAGCAGCCGGCGCTGCGCATCAGCACCGTGCCCAGCACGAAGACCACCAGCAGATGCCAGCCCGGAAACCCGCCCGCCGCCACCCACAGTGCGGCCAGCGTGGGCCAGACCAGGACCAGCCAGCCGGCCGGCCGGTTGAAGCGGACCAGGTCCAGGTAGAGCGACAGTTTGCTGCGCCGGGGCGCAGGCATGGGCGTAGAGGAGGAGGTAGGCATGGCTTCTGGGCGCCGATGGCGGCCGTGGGCCGACCATCGCACGCATCACATTCGAAAATGCCCGCATTGTCGCCGCTGGGCGGGCGGGCTCGGCGGCGCGCCTCAGCAGCGCCTGCCGGCAACGCGGGTTTGCGCCCACTCCACGGCACAGATCACCAGCGCCATCCAGGCCAGGCCCAGCAGCCAGCCAGCCAGCACATCGCTGGCATAGTGCACGCGCAGCACGACGCGGCTGGCGCCTACGCCCAGGGCAACGGCCAGGGCCGCCAGGCCCACGCACCAGCGCCAGGCAGGCCGCAGGTACGGCAGCAGCAGCCAGGCCAGCATCAGATAGAGCACGAAGGTGCCGGCGCTGTGGCCGCTGGGGAAGCTGAAGCCGCCCTCGGGCACCCAGCCGCCCACGGGGCGCGGGCGGCCCACGCTGGTCTTGATGGCGCGTATCCACAGGCCGACTCCCGCCGTGGCCACCACCCAGGCGGCCGCATGCAGCCAGTCGCGGCGCCACAGCAGCAGCGCCAGCACGGCAACAGACAGCGACACCATCCAGCCCACATGGCCCAGCTGGGTGAAGGCGACCACGGGGCGCACCCAGGCATCGGTGGCATGGCCAGCAAGCCACTGGTGCAGGGCATCGTCCAGCACCGGCCAGTCGGTGCAGGAGGCGCAGCCTGCGGGCTGGCCCAGGCCCAGCATGTCGCGCACCATCACGCCCAGGGCCAGCGCGGCCAGCAGGCCCGCCGCAACCAGTCCCTGCCATGCGGCGCGTGGCATGGGCAGGCCTGCATGGCGCAGCCGCGCGGCGGCGGGCAGGCGCAGGTAGAAAAAAAGGCCGCCCAAGGCGGCCAGTACCAGGCACAGGCCGCTCGTGGCGGCGTGTGCGTCAATCCAGGTCCGGAGCATGCGCGGTCATCACTCCCGGGCCGTGGCAGGTGCTTGGGACATGTGCAGCATCACTCTTCAAGCAGGGCACGCAGCATCCAGGCGGTCTGCTCATGCACGGTCAGGCGCTGGGTCAGCAGGTCGGCCGTGGGCTCGTCGCTGGCTTTGTCGGCCAGCGGGAAGAGGCTGCGCGCCGTGCGTGCCACGGCTTCATGGCCTGCCACCAGGATGCGCACCATCTCCAGGGCCTTGGGCGGATCGTGGGGCACGTCGGCCAGGCTGGTGAGCTTGCCGAAGTCGGCATAGGAGCCCGGTGCGAAATGGCCCAGGGCGCGGATGCGCTCGGCGATGGGATCAACGGCGTTCCACAGTTCCGTGTACTGCCCCATGAACATGGTGTGCAGTGTGTTGAACATCGGGCCCGTGACGTTCCAGTGGAAGTTGTGCGTTGTCAGATAGAGCGTGTAGGTGTCGGCCAGCAGGGCCGACAGGCCCTTGGAGATGGCGGCACGGTCCTTGTCGCTGATGCCGATGTGGATGGCGCTGGAGCGCACGGACACCGGTGCGACATCGGCCGTCGCTGCCTGCACGGTCTTGGCGGCCTGCACGGCCTCTGGCTTCTTTGCACCGGACTTGTCTTTGCTGGCATTTTTGGCCATGGGATCCCTTTCAACTTCGTACGGATGGAATATGCCCCGGGCAGACCGCCCGGAGACCGAAAGCAACGATAACGCAAGCGCGGTGGCCCTGGAGGCACGGCCCGCGCAGCGGTGCAGTCATCAGGACAGGCGTTTGACGCCGGGCAAGGCGCAGGCGTAGACCGCGTTGCGCAGGGCGGCGATGGCCTCGTAGCGCGTGAAGCTGCGGCGCCAGGCCAGGACCACGCGGCGCGTGGGCGGGGCCGAGCCGTCGTCCTCGAGGATGGGCAGGTAGCGGATGTGCGGCTCGTCGGTCTTGCGGCGGCGCGCCGTGGTCTCCAGCGCATCGGCGGGCACGGACAGGCGCGGCACCAGGGTCACGCCCATGCCGGCGGCCACCATGTGCTTGATGGTCTCCAGCGACGAACCTTCGAAGGTGCGGCGAATGCCTTCGGCGTTGCTGGCATAGCGTGCGAACTCGGGGCAGACCTGGAGCACATGGTCGCGGAAGCAGTGGCCCGAGCCCAGCAGCAGCATGGTCTCGTTCTTGAGATCGCTGGTGGAGACATGGTCCTTCTGGGCCAGCGCATGGGTGCTGGGCACGGCAGCCATGAAGGGCTCGTCATACAGCGGCGCCAGCGCCAGGCCGGTGTCGGGGAAGGGCTCGGCGACGATGGCGCAGTCGATCTCGCCCGTGCGCAGCATCTCCAGCAGCTTGATGGTGTAGTTCTCCTGCAGCATCAGCGGCATCTGTGGCGTGCGCAGAATGGAGTTGCGCACCAGATCGGGCAGCAGGTAGGGGCCGATGGTGTAGATCACGCCCAGCGTGAGCACGCCCGACAGCGGGTCCTTGCCGCGCTTGGCGATTTCCTTGATCTCGGCGGCCTGCTCCAGCACGCTTTGCGCCTGCCGGATGATCTCCTCTCCCAGCGACGTGACCGACACTTCGCCGGCGCTGCGCTCGAAGAGCTTGACATCGAGCTCCTCCTCCAGCTTTTTGATCGCCACGGACAACGTGGGCTGGGACACATAACAGGCTTCGGCGGCGCGGCCAAAATGCTTTTCACGTGCCACGGCCACGATGTATTTGAGTTCGGTAAGTGTCATTGGCGAGCTGTGTCTGGGAGGGAACCTCGGGAAATACGATGGTCTTAGACCTGGAGCCTGGGCCGAAACCTTTGTGCAACCAGGCCTTGCGGCCCGGTTGCCGGGGTGCTCCCCTCAAAAGTTCCTGTGCAGACTCTAGGATTTGTCCTATTTCGATTGTGCCAGTCCTCGTCCACGCATGACCACTGCGCGCTCCCCGACCTGCCGGCTTTTTGCATTTATCCACCTAGTGCAGCGGCCGGCGCATCCGGTCGCGCTGTTGCATGAGCTGGTCCATGCCTATCAATGCTGCCAGGCCTATGGCCACGATCACGGTAAAGACGGGAAGGTCCAAAGCGCTGATCACGGCAAAACCTTGCGGCCGAGCATACCGCTGTGTCTCGGAAATGCATACAAAGTCTGCTGCGGCCATGCCCGTGTAATGCATGGAGCATACTGCCGCCCCCATCACGGCAGCCGCCAGCGCCCGCATGCCCAGCGAGCCGGTGCGAAACGACAGCCAAAGAGCGGCGCTGGCCGCCACCACGGCAATGGCCACGGACAGCACCACGGTGGGAACGGACCAGACGATGAAGCCCGGAAAGCGCATGCCGTACATGCCCAGGTAATGCATGAAGGCCACGCCCAGGCCCAGCAGGGTGCCGGCGCCCAGCACGCGCAACCCGCTTTCGGGCCGCCGCGCGACAAAGGCCAGCGCCACCGAGGTCGCAGCGACGGCAGCCACCAGGGACACCAGGGTTTCGACCATGGAGTAGCCCGAGCCCATGCCCAGGTTCAGCGCCAGCATGCCCGTGAAATGCATGGACCACACGCCTATGCCGCCCAGCGCCGTGCCGGCCGCCAGCAGATTCAGCCAGCTGATTCCCGTGCGCCCGCGGATGCGCTGTGCCGCCGTGAGGGCCACGAAGGAGCCCAGCACGGCAATGCCATAGGACAGGGAAACCAGGCCCATGCGCCAGGAGGTCTCGACGAGTTCATTCGCTTGAACGGCTTCATTCATGTGGACGGCTCCTCATTCTCAGAAAGATGGGACAACACAAGAGTGATCACGGCCGTCCTCCCCGTGGGGAAGCGTGGGGGAGGAGTGGCAGGCCATCCCCTCCCGGATGGACCTACCCTGTTTTTTGCGACTCAATGTACCAAAATGTCACAAATACTCAATGCCGTCGCCGCGCGCAGCTGTCACCGCCAGGACCGCATGAAGCGCTCCCTACCGACAGCTACAACGCACACGCAAACCTTGCCTGGCGCGGGCTGCAGGCCTGCGGAGCAGGCCGCCACCAGGCAGCGCCCGTGCGCGTAAAAATACGTAACAGGAACATCCCACAAGCAGGGGCCGGCCCATCAGGCCTTGAGGAATTCGGCCTTGCCGCCCAACCAGCGGTCCACATGCCTCTGGGCCAGTTGCGGGTGCTGCTCCAGCATGCGAGGCGCCAGCTCGCGGGCCCAGTCGAGCAGCATCAGGTCCTGCTCCAGATCGGCAAAGCGCAGCATGGGAGCGCCTGATTGGCGCGCACCCAGGAATTCGCCCGGACCGCGAATCTCCAGGTCGCGCCGCGCGATCTCGAAGCCGTCGTTGGTTTCGGCCATGGCACGCAGCCGGTCCTTGGCCGTCTCGCCCAGGCGGCCGCTGTCTCCCACCGAATACAGCAGCACGCAGGCCGAAGCTGCAGCGCCCCGTCCCACGCGCCCGCGCAGCTGGTGCAGCTGCGACAGGCCAAAGCGCTCCGCATGCTCGATCACCATGAGCGAGGCATTGGGCACATCGACGCCAACTTCGATCACGGTGGTGGAGACCAGCACGCCCATGACGCCGGCCGAGAACAGCTCCATCACCGCCTTCTTCTCGGCCGTGGGCATGCGCGAATGCAGCAGGCCGACCATGACATCGGGCAGCATCTCGCTGAGGTAGGCGTGGGTGGCCGTGGCGTTGGACAGGTCCAGCGCCTCGCTTTCCTCGATCAGCGGACACACCCAGTAGACCTGGCGCCCCTGGGCGACCTGGGCGCCGATGCGTTCGATGACTTCATCCTTGCGGCTGTCGGCAATGAGCTTGGTGACGATGGGCGTACGCCCAGGCGGCAGCTCGTCGATGGTGGAGACATCCAGGTCGGCGTAGTAGCTCATGGCCAGGGTGCGCGGGATCGGGGTGGCGCTCATCATCAGCAGATGGGGCTCCATGCCCGAGGCTGCGAGTTTCTGGCGCAGCGCCAGCCGCTGGGCCACGCCGAAGCGGTGCTGCTCGTCGATGACGGCCAGCGCCAGGTTCTTGAACTCCACCTGGTCCTGGATGACGGCATGCGTGCCCACCACCAGGGCCGCCTCGCCGCTGCGGACCAGCTCCAGCATGGCGGTGCGCTCCTTCTTCTTCTGCGCGCCGGCCAGCCAGGCCACGCGCTTGCCCAGCGGGGCCAGCAGCGGCTCCAGCCAGCTGACCAGCTTGCCGAAATGCTGCTCGGCCAGGATTTCGGTGGGCGCCATCAGCGCGCACTGCCAGCCGGCCTCGATGCAGGCCACGGCCGACAGCGCCGCCACCACCGTCTTGCCCGATCCCACATCGCCCTGCAGCAGCCGGTGCATGGGCATGCGGCGCTGCATGTCGGCGAGGATCTCGCCCACCACGCGCTGCTGGGCACCGGTCAGGCCAAAGGGCAACTGGTCGAGAAACTGGCGCGCCAGTCCCTGGGCGCTGTCCATGGGCAATGCGCGCAGCACGGGCGCCCTGAGCCGCGCGCGCTCGCGCTTGGCCTCGTATTGCGACAGTTGCTGGGCCAGCAGTTCCTCGGCCTTCAGGCGCTGCCAGGCCGGATGCGAATGGTCTTCCAGCGTGGCCAGGGCCACATCGGGCGTGGGATGGTGCAGGAACTGCAGCGCGTCACGCAGGCTGAACAGCGGCGGCAGCCCGCCGTTGCCGTGGAAATGGGCCACGGGCGGGTGCTCTCCTGCGGGCAGCGTATCGGAGAGGTCGGCCCGCAGCATGGCCGTGGCCGCTGCGCGGCGGATATAGGCCTGGGGCAGTCCTGCCGCCACCGGATAGACGGGCGTGAGCGCCGTGGGCAGATCCCCTCCGGCCGCGCGGAACGCGGGGTGCAGCATCTGCCGCCCCCAGAAGCCGCCCTTGACCTCGCCGCGTATGCGCAGCCGCGCGCCCACGGACAGGGTTTTCTGGTGCGAAGGGTAGAAGCTGAAGAAGGTCAGCACGCATTCGGCCGTGCCGTCGTCCACCGTGACCTTGAGCATGCGGCGAGGGCGCAGTTGCACTTCGCTGTGGGTGACCGTGGCCTCGATCTGCACCGTATCGCCTTCGCGCGCATTGCGCAGCGCGGTGATGCGGGTCTCGTCCTCATAGCGCAGCGGCAGGTGCAGCGCCAGGTCGATGTCGCGCACCAGTCCCATTTTCTGCAGCGCCTTCTGCGCGGGACTGGCGGCAGGCCTGGCGGCGGGCTGTGCAGGCGAGGCGGCCTTGTCGCCCGAAGTGGCCGAGGCCTTGCCGGCCTTCCTGGCGCCGCCCTTGCCTGCGCCAGCCTTTGCCTTGCCGGCGCGCGCGGCCTTGCCACCAGGGGCGTCGCGCCCCAGGTCGGGAAAGGCAGAGGAGACGTTCAGGGGCATGGGCTTTCCTGTTTCAGAACATGCGCGTTGTCTGGCAGCATAGTGTATGAATATACAGGTGTAGGCAACACGCCACGTTCATGCCGGCCGGCCCTGCCCAAAGCACCCTTGACGCCCCGGGTCTCTGGGGAAGCCGCTACCATGCAGGCTGACGTTACGTAGTGTTACCCCGCCACCGAATGCCATGTTGAAGCGTATCAATGTCCAGCATGTCACTCTGGGCATGTTCCTGCACGAGTTCTGCGGCTCCTGGATGGAGCATCCCTTTTGGCGAACCCGTTTCCTGCTTCGCTCCGAGGCCGATCTCCAGCGTCTGCGCGCCACCTCCATCCAGGAGGTCTGGATCGATGTGCGCAAAGGCCTGGACGTGGGCGTGCAGGTGCCCTGCCTGCGCTTCGACCCGCAGGACGAGCTTCGCCACCAGATCCCCGACAACGCCCGCCCTGCGTCCGAGCAGAGCACGGCCCCCATCTCCACCGCCACCGAGCTGCGCCGCGCGGCCCAGACCTGCGCCCAGGCCAGGCAATTGCTGAGCCGCCTGTTCAGCGATGCGCGGCTGGGCCGGCCCGTGGACGCCTCTGCCGCCGGACAGCTGGTGGACGATGTGACGGCCTCCGTGGCACGCAATCCCCATGCGCTGATCGGCCTGGCCCGCCTGAAGACCGCCGACGACTACACCTACATGCACAGTCTGGCCGTGTGCGCGCTGATGGTGGCCCTGGCCAAGCGCATGGGCCTGGACGACCACAGCCTGCGCAAGGCCGGCATGGCCGGCCTCATGCACGATCTGGGCAAGACCGCCATTCCGGTGACCGTGCTCAACAAGCCCGGCCCGCTGGACGACGCCGAATGGGCGCTGATGCGCGCCCATCCACGCCACGGCGAGCAGCTGCTGCGCCCGCTGGGCCTGGACGACGAGGTCATCGATGCCTGCCTGCACCACCATGAAAAGGTGGACGGCAGCGGCTACCCCGACGGGCTGCAGCATGGCGACATCGGCCTGCTGGCGCGCATGACGGCGATCTGCGACGTCTACGATGCCATCACCTCGGACCGGCCCTACAAGAAGGGCTGGCCGCCTTCGGAGGCGCTGCGTCGCATGGCCGAGTGGAGTCCGCGCCATTTCGACAAGCGGCTGTTCGAGCAGTTCGTGCAGACCGTGGGCATCTACCCGCTGGGCTCGCTGGTGCGCCTG
Source organism: Delftia sp. ZNC0008 (assembly GCF_000799035.1). Taxonomy (NCBI): domain Bacteria; kingdom Pseudomonadati; phylum Pseudomonadota; class Betaproteobacteria; order Burkholderiales; family Comamonadaceae; genus Delftia; species Delftia sp. ZNC0008. The sequence goes on along the minus strand of NZ_JTKZ01000473.1, from coordinate 6,916 downwards.
CATTCGCAGCGTCTGGCGGTGGTGGTCGATGCCTCGCCGGCCAGCCTGCTGGCGCCGCGCGTCAAGGTCTTCTATTCGCTGCGCCAGTCCTGCCGCATCACGCCGGAGATCGAGGACCTGTCCGAAAGCCAGGGCAACGACCGCATCATCGCGCGCGAAGACCCTGCGGACTGGGACTTCCCCGATCTGGAATCGCTGTGGCTGGAGTTCGAGCGCCAGCCCCAGGCCGCCATGGCCAGGTGATCACCGGCAATTCCGGGGATGACCCCAGGGTTTGCGACAATTGCCAGCTTCCGTTCAACGAACTTGGAACGGGCCATGTCCGGCCCTCAAGCACTGCATGTCCTCCCTGTCCCGTGTGTTCTCGCTCAGCGATTTCGACTTCGAGCTTCCCGAGAAGCTGATTGCCCAGCATCCTGCCGCCCAGCGCAGTGCCTCGCGCCTGCTCGACGGCCGCGACGATGCCAACCCGCCCGCCGACCGCATCTTCCACGAGCTGCCCGATCTGCTGCAGCCCGGCGACCTGCTGGTGTTCAACGACACGCGCGTGATCAAGGCGCGCATCTTCGGTGAGAAGGCCAGCGGCGGCCGGCTGGAGCTGCTGGTCGAGCGCGTGCTCGAAGGCAACGACGTCGTGGCCCACATGCGCGTCAGCAAGAAGCCCCTGCCCGGCTCGCGCATCCACCTGTGCGGCGGCAAGAACGGTGGCGGCTTCGACGCCGTGCTGCGTGGCCGCTGGCCCGACGAGAACGGCCCGCTGTTCCACCTGAGCTTTGAAGGCCCGCGCGGCGAGACGCCCCATGAGCTGATGGAGCGCTTCGGCCATCTGCCGCTGCCGCCCTACATCGAGCGCCACCAGGAAACCGGCAACGACCCCGATGCCGCCGAAGACAGCGAGCGCTACCAGACCGTCTTCGCGGCCCGCCCCGGCGCCGTGGCCGCACCCACGGCCGCCCTGCACTTCGACGACGCCGTGCTGGCCCGCCTGGCCGAGCGCGGCATCGAACGCGCCAGCGTCACGCTGCACGTGGGCGCCGGCACCTTCCAGCCCGTGAAGACCGAGAACCTGGCCGACCACCAGATGCACAGCGAGTGGTACGAAATCCCGCTGGCCACCCTGGCCGCGCTGGAACGCTGCCGCCAGCGCGGCGGCCGCATCATCGCCGTGGGCACGACCACGGTGCGCACGCTGGAGTCCTGGGCCCAGACGGGCAACTTCTCAGGCGATACGCGCATCTTCATCACACCGGGCTTCGAGTACCAGGTGGTCGATCTGCTGATCACCAACTTCCACCTGCCCAAGAGCACGCTGATGATGCTGGTCAGCGCCTTCGCCGGCTACGAGCAGGTGATGGCGCTGTACCGCCATGCGATCGCGCAGGAGTACCGCTTCTTCAGCTATGGCGACTCCATGCTGTTGAAGAAGAAAAGCACCCCCTGAGCGGCCGGCTTAGGCCCTTGCTTGGTGTCCCTCGCCTCAGGCCGCGCCAGGTTCAAGCGCCAAGCCCGAAACACCGCATGTTCAGCCAAAGTAATGGCAGAGCCTGCGGCCCTTGACCTCGTGCACGCTGACGGGGATGCCGTAGAGGGTGCTGAGGACCTCGTCCTGCACGACCTCGGCCGGCGTGCCCGCCACGGCCAGGCGGCCGTCCTTGAGCGCGATGATGTGGTCGGCGTAGCAGGAGGCGAAGTTGATGTCGTGCAGCACCATGACCACGGTCTTGCCGCGTTCGGTGACGGCGCGGCGCAGCAGGCCCATCATGCTGACGGCATGGGCCATGTCCAGGTTGTTCAGCGGCTCGTCCAGCAGGATGAAAGGCGTGTCCTGGCACAGCACCATGGCGATGTAGGCGCGCTGGCGCTGGCCGCCTGACAACTCGTCGAGAAAGCGCTCGGCCAGCGGCGTGAGCTGCAGGTACTCCAGCGCCTCGTCCACATGGCGCACATCCTCGGGGCCCAGCCGGCCCTTGCTGTGCGGAAAGCGGCCGAAGCCCACCAGGTCGCGCACCGTCAGGCGCAGCGTGCTCTGGTTGTCCTGGCGCAGGATGGCCATGATGCGCGCCAGCGCCTCGGTGGGCGTGGTGGCCACGTCGCGGCCAGCCACCAGCACCTGGCCTTCCGTGATCGGCATGAGGCGGCTGACCAGGGACAGCAGCGTGGATTTGCCGGCCCCGTTGGGGCCGATGATGGCCGTCAGCGCCCGCTCGGGCACGTTGAAGTTGAGCTCCTGCAGCACGGTCGTGCCGCCATGGCGCTTGAGCAGATCACGCACCTCGATCATTGGGTCCCCTTGCGCATGAGCAGCACGATGAAGACGATTCCACCCAGGAACTCCACCACGATGCTCAGCACGGTATTGAATTGAAAAAGCTGCTCCAGCAGCACCTGGCCGCCCATGAGCAGCACGCAGCCCCAGAGCACGGCCGCAGGCAGCACCCAGGCATGGCGGCGCGTGCCCATGGCGTGATACGCCATGTTGCTGACCAGCAGACCGAAGAAGATGACAGGCCCGACCAGGGCCGTGGACACGGCCACCATGCAGGCCACCACGGCCAGCAGCCGCAGCACGCGGCCATCGTAGTCCAGGCCCAGGCCGATGGCGGCATCGCGCCCCAGCGAGATCACGTCCAGCACGTGGCGCTGGCGCCAGATCCAGGCGCTGCCCAGCGCGATCAGCAGCAGCGACGGCACCAGCAGCTGCAGGTTCACCGCGTTGAAATTGGCGAACATGCGGTCCTGCAGCGCCGTGAACTCATTGGGATCGAGCACGCGCATGGCCAGCCCGGCCAGGCTGCGAAAGAAGATGCCGCCCACCATGCCCACCAGCAGCATCAGGTGCAGGCTGCTGGCATGGCCTACGAACAGCCAGCGCATCAGCAGCACGCTGAAGCCCACCATCAGCACGATGTTGAGCGCATAGCGCCCGACCTCGCCCATGGCGGACACGCCTGCCGCGCCCAGCATCAGCACCATGGACGCCTGCACGAACAGGTACAGCGCATCCAGCCCCATCACCGAAGGCGTGAGGATGGTGTTGTGCGACACGGTCTGGAACACCACGGTGGACAGGCCGATGGCGCAGGCCACCAGGGCCATGGTCAGTACCTTGGCGCCCCGGTGCTCCAGCACGAAGGCCCAGTCGGTCCTGACGCCCACGGTCATGAAGGCCAGCAGGCACAGCAGCGCCAGCCCTCCCAGCAGCGCCAGGCGTCGGCCCCGGCCCCAACTGCGCGCAGCCGGATCGGCGCAAGCAACGGATTGGGGCAGGCTGCTCATGCACGGCCCTTGCGGCGGCGCAGGATGAGCGCCAGGAACAGGGCACTGCCCAGCACGCCCAGCACGGTGCCCACGGGGATTTCATAGGGCGCGATCAGCATGCGCCCGACCAGATCGCACAGCAGGGTCAGGCCCGCGCCGATCAGCGCCACCCACAGCACGCTGCGGCGGACGTTGTCACCCAGGACCAGGCGCACCACGTTGGGCACGATCAGTCCCACAAAGGGAAGGCTGCCGGCCGTGACCACCACGGCGGAAGTGGCCACGGCCACCACCACCAGCCCCTGCCAGACCAGGCGCCGGTAGTTCAGGCCCAGATTGGTGGCAAAGCTCTCGCCCAGGCCGGCGACGGTGAAGCGGTCGGCCGCCAGGCAGGCCAGGGCGGTGACACCCAGCGACAACCACAGCAACTCGTAGCGGCCCTGAACCACCAGCGAGAAATCGCCGTTGGACCAGGACTTGAGCGCCTGCATCATGTCGAACTGCAGCGCCAGAAAGCTGGCGGCTGCCTCCAGCACGCCGGCCAGCACCAGGCCGACCAGGGGCACCATCCACGACGAGCGCAGCCGGATGCGCGAGAGCACGGCCAGGAACAGCGCCGTGCCCAGCAGTGCCGCCACGGCCGAAATTCCCATCTTGGCCATCACCGGCCAGTGCGGCACCCAGAGGAACGCAGCCAGCATGCCCAGGCTGGCCGACTCCACCGTGCCCACGGTGGAAGGCTCCACGAAGTGGTTGCGTGCCAGCATCTGCATGAGCAGTCCGCAGACCGCCATGGACGCGCCGGCCAGCAACAGGGCCAGGGTGCGCGGCACGCGGCTGTAGACCAGCACCTGGCTGGCCAGGTCGTCCTCGCTGCGCGACCACAGCACGCTCCAGTGCATGTCGCCCGCGCCCACCATCAGGCTGGCCAGCGACAGCGCCAGCAGCAGGCCCAGCGCGAAAAGCCAGGCAAGGGCCTGGCGAGAGGGGCGTGACATGGGCACGGCGTGCGCGGTGGCGACAGGCGGGCTCAACGCTTTGGCGTCATGTGCGGGCAAAGGCATCCGACAGTTGCTGGATATTGGCCTTCAGCGCGCCCGGCCCGGCGTTGGACAGGGTGTACCAGTTGGCTGCGTTCAGATAGACCACCTGCTTGCCGCGCCAGGCCTTGGTGGCGCGCACCAGCGGGTTGTCCAGCAGTTGCTGGGCGGTCTTGCCATCCTGGCCGATGGCCACGTCGCGGTCGATGACGAACAGCCAGTCGGGATTGGTCTTGAGCAGGAACTCGAAGGAGACCACCTGCCCATGGCGCGCCACCGTCAGGTTGTCGATGGCCGGCTTCACGCCGAACACATCGTGCAGCATGCCGAAGCGCGAGCCCGGACCGTAGGCGCTGAGCTTGCCGCCCGAGGTCAGCAGCACCAGCCCCTTGCCCGCGTTCTGCGCCTTGCCATGCAGCGCGGCGATGGCCTGCTCCACGGCCCGGACCTCGGCCTCGGCCTTGTCCTGCAGGCCGTAGACGGCGCCCAGCGTGCGGATGTTGCGGTAGATATCGGCCATCTGGTGCTGGTCGCTGACGCTCAGGTCCAGCACGGGGGCGAAGCGCGACAGCTCCTTGTACTTGGCCTCGGAGCGGCCGCCCACGATGATGAGGTCGGGCGACAGCGCCTTGACGGCCTCGTAGTCGGGCTCGAACAGGCTGCCGATGCGTGCGTATTTCGCATCGGCATAGCGGGCCAGCAGCGGCGGCATCTTGAACTCGGGCACGCCACGCACCTCGCCGCCCAGCGCCTGCAGCGTGTCCAGCGCCGCCAGCTCGAACACCAGCACGCGCACGGGCTTGAAGGGCACCTGGACCTCGCCCTTGGCGTGCGGCACGGTCACGGTCTTGCCGACCGCTGCCGTCTGCGCATGGGCCATGGACAGTGCCAGAGGCAGCGTGACCAGCATGCCCGCGCCCTGGCCCATCGTCGCCAGGATGTGGCGCCGGGAATGATTTGCATTCAAGGTGTTCATTCTTTCAATGATTGCTGTATCGCCAGGAAGTTCAAACATTGGCCTTGGCGGCCTCAGGGAAGTGCGGGCGTGCTGTCCGGCATGCGCTCGCAGGCCGGCAGGCCCTGGGCAAAGCGCCCGGGGTTGAGCAGGGCCACCAGGCCGCAGGCCAGCGATCCCTGCCATTGCAGGTAGTCATGGCTGGTTTCATGCTCGGCCTGCGTGACCTCGTAGCCCTTGGCGCGCAGCACGTCGGCCAGGTGGCGGTTGGTTTCCAGGATGCCGTCCTGCCCGCCGCGTGCACGCTCGTAGCGGCCTGCATCCAGATAGAAACGCACGGGCTGGCGCGGCTCCTGGGCATAGCGGCGCTGCACCCAGCCCGGCACCTCGCCGGCCGGCGACCACCAGAACGATCCCGACATGCTCAGCACGTTGCCGAACCAGCGCGCATTGACCAGGCCCGCATAGGCAGAGGCCAGGCCGCCGAAGCTGGAGCCGCCGATCACCGTGCGCGCCGCAGGCTGGCCCAGGCCCTGCTCCTCCACCCAGGGCATCAGCTCCTCATCCAGAAAGCGCGCGAAGGCGGTGTTGGGCGGCAATTCCCTGCCGCGTGCCTGCGGGCTGGCGTTGTCCACCAGCACCACGGCCGTGGGCGGGATCAGGCCGTCGGCCATGAGGTTGTCGATGAGGGTGGGCGTGGACACCTGCTTTGCATAGGCATTGCCGTCGAACAGCACCAGCAGCGCCTCGGGCGCCTGGCCGCCCGCCGGGCGGTAGGTCCAGACATCGCGGCTGTTGCCCAGCACGCGGCTTCGCAGGCGATGCTGCACCAGTTGTCCTTGCGCCACGCCCGCGCGCGGCGCCGTCCAGGGCTGGGGTGGGGCCTTGGGCAGCTCCAGCACGGAGGCGCCCTGGAAGACATCGATGAAGCCGCCCTCGGGCGGCTGCGGGAAGGTCTTGGGATTGAGCGGATCGCGCTGCGCCGTGGCCAGCAGGGCGCGGCGCTGCTCCATGGCCGAGCCTTCGATCAGCGGCACATCGGGCGCCAGCCGGTAGCTGAGCCTGGCGTTGTCCGCCATGCGGAAGCTGGCCCACCAGACATCGCTGCCGGGCAGATGCTGCAGCGGATCATGGTTGCCGGCCGGGCTGCCGAACAGGCGCACGCCCTGCATGCCCGCACGCGGCTGGCCGCGCCACAGGAAGGTGACCAGGGAGTGCCCCTCGGACAGAGGCTCGACCATGGGTGTTCCTTCCTCCTGCACGCGCCGCCAGAAGGCGTCGGCAGCCACACCAGCACCCGCGCCGCGCTGGATTGCCTGCGCCAGAGCCCGCAGCCGCGGGCTTTGCAGTGCCGGAGGCTCGGAGGTGGCCGAGGCCTTGTTGCCGGCAGGCGCCAGGCTGGAGGTCAGCCGCAGCGCGAAGCGCCCCGCTTCTTGCGCCTCACCGCCGGAACCGGGGTCAGCCAGGGCCACGCGCCTGGCCACCAGCCGCTGCCGTCCGGCTCCCTCCGTGACCCACATCAGCGACTGGGCGCCGCCATCAGGCCTGGCCAGGCGACGCAGGTGCCGGCCCTCGGCATCCTCCAGGTCGAGGACCACGCCCTGCCCCTCGAATTCACCCTGGACCACATGGCCGGCGGGCAGATCGACGCGCCAGGACGCGG
>NZ_JTKZ01000450.1:0-2553 GCF_000799035.1 Delftia sp. ZNC0008 | reverse complement strand
CCGCGTTGCCCCGCAGCGAAGCGGAGGGGTCGCGGACATCCGGGTCGCCTTTTCTTGGCCTACCTTCTTTTGGCGAAGCAAAAGAAGGTAGGTCGGCCGCCGGGCCGAGACCCGGCCTCGAAAAACAACCCCCCGGCAGGGATCAGAACAGATCCCTGGACCCATCAGGAAGACTCAGCGCCCACCCTGAAAACTACGCGTGCTGTACAGATCCATCGGCAGCCGCGACAGCAGCGGCAGACCAGACACCGCATCCACCGGCTGCCTCTCGATGTAGTTGAAGAACACATCGGAATCGAGCACGCCAATGTCCAGACGGCGCGCATCAGGCACGGCTGCCAGCGTCTTGTAGCCATCGCCACCCGTGGCATTGAAGCTCAGCACGAACAGCTTGTAGGTGCGCGCCGTATCCAGCGGCTTCCACGTCTTGCTCGCGTTGTCATACACCTCGATGCCCGACACGCGCTGGCCGGCCGCCGCTGCCGCATTCACGTCAAAGCGCAGGCCGCCCGTGTAGGGGTAGGGGCCGGTCGTGCCGCTGGGGCCGTACACGGCCTGCAGGCCGTCCTCGAGCATGCCCTTGACTTCCGTGCCGGTGATGTCGAGGCGGAACAGCTTGTTGCCGAAGGGCAGGACCTGGATGACCTGGGCGGCCGTGACCTGGCCCAGCAGCGGGATGCGCACGCCGCCGCCGCTTTGCAGGGTGATGTCGGCGCCGCCGTAGTGGCGGTTGGCTTCTTCCAGGTAGGCCTGGGCCACGAGCTGCTGGATGTCGCCGCCGCGCACGCTCACGCTGCCTTCGGCATTGCAGGCTGCGCTGGACTGGCTGTAGTTCATGGTGCCGACGCCGCCGGGCACGCGGCGCGAGCACAGTTCCCGGGGCACGGTGGCGACCTGCTTGAGGTTGAACTGGGCAACCTTGTCCTTGAAGGGCTGCAGCGCGGCCGTGGCCTTGGCCGAGGGCGTGGTCACGCGCAGCACGCCGGTGGCGGCGGCGCTGGCCTTGAGGGCCGTCTTTTGCGCATCGGTGGCGGCCTTGCCGGCGATGGTGAAGCTGTCGCCGATCAGCACATGGGGCGTGCCCGTGCACTGGGTGACGCGGCCGTCGGCGTCGAACTGGACCTTGAGGTCGCCGACGACCTGGGCGTACTCCCAGGCCTGGACCACGCAGACGGGGCTGCCGTCCCTGTCGGTCAGGCGTGTGGGGTAGGCGCCGCCCGGTGTGCCCACGCCGGTGGTGTTGAGCACGTCGGGGCCGAGCAGGGTGTGCGAGTCGCCGCCCACGACCACGTCCACGCCGCTGAGCTTGGGCACGATCTGGCGGTCGTACTCATAGCCCACATGGCTCATGACGATGATCTTGTTGATGCCCTTGGCGCGCAGCGCGTCGATTTCGCGCTGGGCCGCCGTGGCCTCGTCCTCGAAGGTGGTGTCGGCATCGGGGCTGGACGATGCCTTGGTCTTGCCCGCAATGGTCAGGCCGACGATGCCGATCTTCTGGCCGCCGCGCTCCACCACGGTGGAGGGGGTCACATAGCCGGGCGCCTTGGCCGCGTTCAGGGCCGAGTTGGCGCCAAAGCGCACGTTGGCGCTGAGCACGGGCGTCTTGCAGCTGCCTGTGCGCAGGCGGTCCAGGAAGGACTTGAGGCCGCTGTCGCCCTTGTCGAACTCGTGGTTGCCCAGCGTGAAGGCGTCAAAGCAGACGGTGTTCATGAGGGCGGCATCGGCCTCGCCGTCGGCGCCTGCGCGGTTGAAGTACAGCGTGCCGGTGAGCGCGTCGCCGGCGTGCAGCTTGAGCACGTTGGGCGACTGCGCGGACAGCTCCTCGATGGCCTGGGTCACGCGCGCAAAGCCTGCGGCGTCCACGGCCACGGCTTCGGCCTTGCCCGTGCCGGCGTCCAGCTGCAGGGTCTTGCTCTTGGACTCCAGCGTGGAGTGGTGATCGTTGATGTGCAGAATGCGCAGCTCCAGCGGCTGGCCTGCGGGCGTGTCGTTGCCGGAGCCGCCGCAACCGGCGATCAGGGCGGAGGCAGCCAGGGCCACGGCCAGCGGGCGCAGGGCTGGGCGATGGGAGGTCAAGGACATGAACGGGTTCTCTCTGTATCGGTTTGTCACGGCCGCCGATGCTGGGCAAGGCAGATGACATGGCGATGAAAGCGCCCTGCAGGGGGCTTGACCTTGACATGGTGGCAATCTCTAAAGTGCCTCCAATGCGAGAACAAAGGAGTCAGGCAATGAATGCATCGACCAAGGCCGGCATGGCCATAGACCTGCCCGTTCAGGGCATGACCTGCGCCTCCTGCGTGGGGCGTGTGGAGCGCGCGCTCAAGAAGCTGCCGGGCGTGCAGGAGGCCGTGGTCAACCTGGCCACCGAAAAGGCCAGCATCCGCTTCGAGGGCGCGGCCGATCTGCCCGCCGCCATTTCCGCCATCGAGAAGGCCGGCTACGAGGTGCCCCAGTCCAGCGTGGAACTGGAAGTGGAGGGCATGACCTGCGCCTCCTGCGTGGGCCGCGTGGAGCGGGCGCTGAAAAAGGTGGAGGGCGTGCAATCGG
>NZ_JTKZ01000335.1:0-2487 GCF_000799035.1 Delftia sp. ZNC0008 | reverse complement strand
TGCAAAGAAGGCCGCCGCTCCTGCCAAGAAGGCTGCTGCTCCTGCTGCCAAGAAGGCCGCAGCTCCCGCCAAGAAGGCTGCTGCGCCTGCTGCCAAGAAGGCCGCAGCTCCTGCCAAGAAGGCTGCTGCACCTGCTGCCAAGAAGGCCGCAGCGCCCGCCAAGAAGGCTGCTGCTCCTGCTGCAAAGAAGGCTGCCGCGCCTGCCAAGAAGGCTGCTGCTCCTGCCGCCAAGAAGGCCGCAGCTCCCGCCAAGAAGGCTGCAGCTCCTGCGGCCAAGAAGCCCGCCGCTGCACCGGCTGCCAAGCCCGCAGCAGCACCCGCCAAGGCTGCAGCAGCTCCTGCCGCTCCCGCCAAGAAGGCTGCAGCGCCGAAGAAGGCCACTGCTCCCAAGAAGGCCGCAGCAGCTCCCGCCGCTGCCGCGCCTGCAGCTCCCGCTGCCGCACCCGCGCCCATCGCGCAAACCCGCCTGGCACCCCAAGCCGCATGGCCCTTCCCCACAGGCAGCAAGCCCTGAGACTTCTCCGGTCTCAAAGCAAAAAGCCCGGCTCTTTCGAGTCGGGCTTTTTTCATTGCGACGATGGCGGCTGTACCGCCACCCGGCGATCACCGCCTCAGGGCTTGGCGAAGTCCAGCACGTAGTTCTGCGGGCCGCGGCTGGCAATCTTGAGCGCACCCAGGCGGTTGCCCAGTTCTGCACAACGCACCAGATCCCAGCCACGCTCCAGGCCGAACAGCAGGGCGCCACGCCACGCATCGCCACAGCCCGTGGGGTCGACCACGGCAGCGGGCTGCACAGGCGCCACCGGGGTCCTGGTGCCTTGCACCCAGACCTCGCAGCCTTGCGCGCCCAGCGTCACCACCAGGCCCTGCACCTGCCCTGAAATCTGCTCCAGGCTCCAGCCCGTGCGCTCGCTGAGCATGCGGGCTTCATAGTCGTTCACGGCCACCCAGTCGGCCTGCTCGATGAAGCGGCGCAGATCCTGCCCGTCGAACATGGGCAGGCCCTGGCCCGGATCGAAGACGAAGGGAATGCCTGCAGCCTTGAACTGCTGGGCATGCTCGATCATGGCCTCGCGGCCATCGGGAGCGATGATGCCCACGCGCACCTGCTCCCTGAGTTCGGGCGTGATGCGGTTGCCGTGGGCCTGCATCATGGCGCCCGGGTGGAAGGCCGTGATCTGGTTGTTGTCGCGGTCGGTCATGATCATGCACTGGGCCGTGTGCGTGTCCTGCAACTGGCCGATGTGCGCCGTGTGCACGCCCAGCTCCTGCAGACGCTGCACATAGTCGGCACCGTCACTGCCCACCATGGCCATGGGCCAGGCATCGCCCCCCAGCAGCCTCAGCGCATAGGCGATGTTGCCCGCGCACCCGCCGAAATCGCGGCGCAGCGTGGGCACCAGGAAGGACACATTGAGGATGTGCAACTGGTCAGGCAGGATCTGGTCGGCAAACCTTCCGTCGAAGGTCATGATGTTGTCGAACGCAAGCGATCCGCAGATGAGAGCGGCCATGGTGTGTCTCGGCTTTCTTGAAGAGTCAGGGGAATCAGGGATAAAAAACCAGGGCGCGGTAACCGGCAACGGCGGACTCCAGGCCCTGCACTTCGACCGGGGCGGTCACGCTCCATTCGCCATGGCCCTCGATCTGCGCGGGGGCACCGAACTGGTCGAGCCGGATCACGCGCCGCAGCAGCAGCTTGTCCTGCGCATCGGTGAGCGTGAGTTCGACAGCGGGCATGGCCACGGGGAAGTCGGAACGGTTCTCCAGGCTCAGGCTCCATTGGTACTGGCCGTTGCGCGGCAGCTGCCGAAAACCCGAACTGCCGATCACCACATCGCCGATCTGTCGGCGCGGCTGCAGCTCGCAGCCCGCCATGGCGCACAGGGTCTGCAGCGTGGGCGCCAGCGAAGGATGCTGCACGGCCAGCGCATCGCGCTGGCCCCACATCACCTGGCCTGCCAAAGCGCCCGCGCCCAGCAGGCAGCCCAGCACAAGGGCCACGCGTACGGCAGGCCGGCGCCAGAAGGCCTTGCGCCGCGCCTGACGCACAAAGCCGGGCTCGGCCTCAGGCAGCGCAGGCTGGTCGTCGCTGCCACCCTCGCCGTCGCTGTCGGGCCAGCGGGAGAGCTCCGGCGAAGGCACGGATACCTGCGCCTGCCGCTCCGATTCACGGACCAGGCCCGTCGGGACGGACAGCGAAGGCGCATCGGCTTTCTGGGACGGCACGGCACCATCCACCTTGTGCGGCGATGGCGCGGAAACAGGCTTGTGTTCAGGCTCGGGTTCGGGCTCCAGGCCGGGCGGGGACGCCACCGCCGGCCCATGCCGCGCGTCAGGCTGGGGCTGCGCCGCTGGTGCAGCCACGGACGCCGCCAGGATCTCGTCCACCAGCGACGCGCCAGGCAACTCGCGGCCCGGATCGTCGGCGGCAAAAGCCGAAGGGGTCTGCGCAGGCGGTGCCGGGGACGCGGGCGCCTGCGGAGC
>NZ_JTKZ01000722.1:0-6276 GCF_000799035.1 Delftia sp. ZNC0008 | reverse complement strand
CGCATGATGGCGTACTCGCGCGCGCGCTCCTCGCGCGTGGCGGTGACGGCGGCGAAGAGCACGACCAGGCCGGCTGCCAGGGTGAAGCCGAAGAGGAATTCCACCGCGCGTATCACCTGGTCCAGCACGCGCTGCACCTGGGCCAGCGTGGTGCTCAGGTCCACGTTGGTGATGTTGGGAAACTCGCGCACCAGGGCGTTGTCGAAGCCCGCCACGTCCGGCGCGCGGTAGGCGGCCAGGTAACTGACGGCCACGTCGTCCAGGTGGTCCACGGGATAGATCACGAAGAAGTTGGCCCGCATCGATCCCCAGTCCACCTTGCGCAGGCTGGTGATGCGCGCCTCGCTGGGCACGCCGCCCACGTCGAAGCCCAGCGTGTCGCCGAGCTTGAGGCCCAGGGTCTCGGCAATGCCGTCCTCCACGCTGATCTCGCCCTTGGCGCCAGGCGTCCAGGTGCCCGCCGTGATCAGGTTGTGTGCGGGCGCCTGCGCCGTGGTGGAGAGATTGAACTCCCGGTCCACCAGGCGCTTGGCACGGTCTTCGCTGAAGTCGTCGGGGCTGACCGGCTTGCCGTTGACGGTGACCAGACGCCCCCGGATCATGGGGAACCAGTCATAGGAGGTGACGCCAGCCTTGTCCAGCGCCGCGCGGAAACCTTCGGCCTGCTCGGGCTGCACGTTGATGACGAAGCGGTTGGGCGCATTGGCCGGCGTAGCCTGGCGCCAACTGCCGATGAGGTCGGTGCGCAGCAGCACCAGCAGCATGAGCGCCAGCAGCCCCACGGCCAGGCTGCTGATCTGCACCACGGCATAGGCGGGGCGCGCGGCGATCTGGCGCGTGGCCAGCACCAGCCAGCGCGGTGCCGTGCTTTCGTGCACCAGGCGGCGCAGCACCTGCACGGCCAGCCAGCCCAGGGCCGCGAACAGCAGCACGGCCACGGCAAAGCCGCCCACGGCGATCAGGCCCAGCTTGATGTCGCGGCTGGCCGCCAGCAGCAACGCCGCAAAGCCTGCCACGCCCACAGCCAGCACCACCACCGAGGCAGGCTTGAGCGCGCCCAGGTCGCGGCGCATGACGCGCAGCGGCGGCACGCGCGCCAGCTGCAGCACGGGCGGCAGGCCAAAGGCCAGCAGCAGGGTCAGCCCCATGCCCACGCCAAAGGCGGCAGGCCACAGGCCCGGTGCGGGCAAGGCGGTTTCCACCAGCCCGGCCAGCAGCAGCACGAAGACATGGTGGATGGCCCAGCCCAGCAGCACGCCCGCGGCGCTGGAGGCCAGGCCGACCAGCACGAACTCCACCGTGTAGGCGCCCGCGATGCGCCGCTGGCTCTGGCCCAGCACGCGCAGCATGGCCGAGGCGTCGAGGTGGCTGTTGGCAAAGCCGCGCGCAGCCAGGGCCACGGCCACGGCCGACAGCAGCGCCGCCAGCAGGGCGACCAGGCTCAGGAATTTCTCGGCGCGGTCCAGCGTCTGGCGCATCTCGGGGCGGCCGCTGTCCAGCGACTCCACGCGCACGCCATGCACGCCGGGCGCCTTGGCCTGCTGCTCGGCCCAGACGCGGTAGCGCTGCACGGCCGGCTCGGAGCCATCTCCCGCGCCGGCCACGGCCAGGCGGTAGGTGATGCGGCTGGCCGGCTGCACCAGGCCTGTGGCGGCAAGGTCGGCGGAGGCGATCATCACGCGCGGCGCAAAGTTCATGAAGCCCGCACCCCGGTCAGGCTCGATGGAGATGATGCGCGCCACGCGCAGTTGGGCGTCGCCCAGCAGCAGCATGTCCCCCACGCCTATGCCCAGCGACTCCAGCAGCGGCGCATCGACCCAGGCCTCGCCCCGCGCCGGTATCTCGCGCGTGGCTCGGTCGGCCGCGCCGGGGGCATCGGCCACGCGCAGGCTGCCGCGCAGCGGATAGCCTTCGGGCACGCTCTTGAGCGCCACCAGGCGGCTCATGCCGCCTTGCGCGTCGCTGGCGCGCGCCATGGTCGGGAAACTGGATGTCTCCAGGGCCTGCAGCCCTTCGGCGCGTGCGCGCTCGGCAAAGGCCGGCGCCATGGGGTTGTCGCCGACCACGACCACGTCGCCGCCCAGCAACTGGCGCGCATCGCGCTGCAGCCCCGCCTGCAGCCGGTCGGCAAAAAAGCCCACCGAACTGAGCGCGGCCACGGCCAGCATCACGGCGACGATCAACAGGCGCAACTCGCCCGCGCGCAGGTCGCGCCACAGGGTGCGCCAACCCAGGGTCCATGCAGAAGATCCATTCATGCCGCGCAGATTAGCGCAGGCGAAGATGGGCACCCGGGCGCCACGGCTATTGGCACGGCCGTTCAGAACGATTGGCACGGCCGTTCAGAACGATTGGCGCGGCCGTTCAGAACATCAGCCGCAGGCCCAGGTCCAGCCCGAGCGCGCCGGCCGGCTGCATGCCGCCCGTGGTCAGGTAGCCAGGCTGGGGCAGGATGGCCGGGTTGCTGACCACCAGCGGCGTCACGCCCATCACGCCCGGGTTGTTGCGCCCGTTGCCCACGCTGATGCGTGACACCGTGGCGTACAGCGCCGTGCGTTTGGACAGCGGGTGCACATAGCCCAGGGCGAGCTTGTTCACCGAGGAATCGCCGTCGGCCAGGCCCTGGCCATTCCTGAACTGCACACGTGCATAGGAGGCGCGCAGCGCCCCCTGGCCCACGGGGATGTTCACGCCGGCCAGCACGCCCAGGTAGCGGTCGTTGATCGCGGCCAGCGTGCCGGCGTCGCGCCGCTCGTTGCGCACGCCGGACCATTCGCCAAAAAGCTTGACGGGGCCGAAGTCATAGGAGCCGCCCAGGTTCAGCGAGCGGATCTTTTCCGCGCCGGCGCCCGAGGTGCCCAGGGTGTTCTCGCCATAGCCCAGCGCCACATCGGCCGCCCCCATGGCCCAGCCGATACGGGCACCCGCGTAGCGCCCCCGCTTCGAGCTGTTCTCGGGAAAGGCGTACATGGCTTGCCCGTAGACGCCGCCCAGGCCTGGCGGCAGGAAATAGCCGATGGAATTGCCTGCGCGCAGATAGGTGTCCGTGCCCGCCGACAGCCCGCCGCCCAGCAGGCCGCCCGTGGCCAGCGCGCGGGCGATAGCCAGGTTGCTGTTGACCACGGCGATCAGGTTGGTGCCCACGCCGTTGACGGTGAAGGGGTCGAAGGCCCAGTCGTTCAGAAACGAAGGCGTGTGGTCGCGCCCCATGCGCAGCTCGCCCAGGCGCCCGGACAGGCTGATGGTGGCGCGCCGCCCGAAGTTGAGCGCGCCGCCGCCCGTGTCATTGGCCACCGGCGCCTCCAGCCACAGGCCGGCCATGAGGCCGCCGCCCAGGTCCTCGCTGGCGCGCAGCCCGATGCGGCTGGCCAGATTGCCCGAAGGCGACAGCGCCCAGGTGCTTTGCCGCGCCGAGCGCGCGGGGCCCGTGTCCCAGGATTCGCTGCGCACGCTGTAGCGGCTGATGCCGGCGTCCATCACGCCGAACAGCGTGACCGAGGTGGGCGCCTGGACGGCGGCCGCGCCTGTCAGACACAGCAGGCCCAGCGCGTGCAGGCCGCAGGGATGGGGGTGAAGTCGGGGCATGGAGGTCTCCTGTTCATCGTGGGGCTGGCGCGGTCCTGCGCCACGAATCGACTCTAGGAAAGCCATCGCGCTGCTTCTTGGCAGTTCATGCCAACGGCTTTGCAATTCACGACATGCGCGGGTTGCCCTGCTCAGGGTTGCCATGGATTTGTCCCAACAAGGCAAATGCCTGTCCCCCAATGGCAAGTCCCGGGAAAGCGGGCTTTCGATACTGGATGCCATAACACGGAACAAGGAGACACGGACATGAGACTGCCCCACGCCATCACCACGCTGCTCGCGGGCTGCGCCATCGCCATCGCCGGCACGGCCTGGAGCCGCCAGCCGCTCAGGCTTATCGTGCCCGCACCGCCGGGCGGCACCATGGACATCGTGGCGCGCGTCGTGGGCCAGCAGCTCGCGTCTGAAACAGGCCAGGCCGTGGTGATAGACAACCGCCCGGGCGCGGGCGGCCTGCTGGGCATGCAGACCCTGCTGCAGGCGCCCGCCGATGGACAGACGCTGCTGGTGGGCGCAAGCAACCTGCTGGCCGAGATCCCCCATGTGATCAAGATGCCGTTCGATCCGCTCAAGGACCTGGTGCCCCTGGCCTCGCTGGCCCGCTCGGGCGTGGTGCTGGTGGCCGGGGCCAGCCAGCCCGCCCAGGACATGCAGGAGCTGCTCGCGCAGCTCAAGGCACGCAAAGGCCAGACCAGCTTTGCCAGCTACAGCCCCGGCACCGTGTCGCACTACGCCGGCCTGATCCTCAGCGACAAGGCGGGCCTGGACCTGCAGCACGTGGGCTACGCGGGCTCGCCGCCGGCCGTGCAGGCCCTGCTGGGCGGCCAGGTGGACGTCATGTTCGACGGCATGCTGACCTCGGTGCCCCTGATCAGGGCCGGCAAGCTGCGTGCCTACGCGTTCTCCGGCCCCCGGCGTTCGCGCCACCTGCTCCAGGTGCCGACCACCGCCGAACTCGGCTACCCCGAGCTGCAGTTTCGCGGCTGGGTGGGCCTGATCGCGCCGGCCCGCCTGCCGCCCGAAACCATGGAACGCCTGCGCGCCGCCATCGGGAAAGCGGCCAGCGCGCCGGCCGTGCAGCAAAAGCTCTCCGACGTGGGGCTGGAGCCCGAGGTGCTCACCGACACCGCCGCACTGCAGCGCGAGACACGCCAGATGTCCGAGCGCAACGCCGGCATCGTGAAGAAATACCAGATCACCGCGAACTGACTTCCAGGGAAATACCGACCATGCAGATCCGACAGATCACCCCCGCCATCGGCGCCGAAATCTCCGGCATCCATCTCGGCGATGCCGCACGCGACGCCGCACTGTTCGCGGACATCCGCGCCGCGCTGCTGACCCATCGCGTGCTGTTCTTCCGGGACCAGGACATCACGCGCGCCGAACATGTGGCCTTTGCCAGCCGCTTCGGCCCATTGGAGGACCATCCCGTGGCAGGCAGCGATCCCGAGCACCCTGGCCTGGTGCGCATCTACCGCAGCGACGATCCGCACAGCTACGAAAACACCTGGCACTGCGATGGCCTGTGGCGCCCCAACCCGGCCATGGGCGCGGTGCTGCGCTGCATAGAGTGCCCGCCGATCGGCGGCGACACCATCTGGGTCAACATGGTCAAGGCCTACGAGGAGCTGCCCGAGAGCATCAAGCGCAGCATCGACGGCCTGCGCGCCAAGGCCGGCATAGAGCACACCTTCGGCGCCGTGATGGCGCCCGAGGCGCGCGCGCGGCTGGCCAGCGAGCACCCGCCCGTGGAGCATCCCGTGGTGCGCACCCACCCCGAGACCGGCGAGAAGCTGCTGTTCGTGGGCGCGGGCTTCAGCACCCACTTCGTCAACTACAGCACGCCCGAGAACGTGCGCCACGGCATAGACAAGGCGCCCGGCGCCGCGCTGCTGATGAACTACCTGATCAGCCGCGCCACGATTCCCGAATACCAGGTGCGCTGGTCCTGGAAGCCCGGCGACGTGGCCGTCTGGGACAACCGCAGCACCCAGCACTACGCGCTCAACGACTACTACCCGGCGCCCCGCCGCATGGAGCGCGCGGGCATCGTCGGCGACATCCCGCGCTGAGGCCCTGCACAGACTCTTTCCACACCCACCCCCACCCCCACCCACCGGAGCGTCCCATGAATTTTCTCGACGGCCACCTGTTCCCCGAAAACCAGCAGCCCCTGATCATCACGGCGGCACCCTATGCGCCGGGCTGGCTGCCCGGCGATTTCCCCGAAGACATTCCCGTGACCATGGACGAGCAGATCCAGAAGGCCGTGGACTGCTACAACGCCGGCGCCACCGTGCTGCACCTGCATGTGCGCGAGCTCGACGGCAAAGGCAGCAAGCGCCTGTCCAAGTTCAACGAGCTGATCGCCGGCGTGCGTGCGCGCGTGCCCGAGATGATCATCCAGGTGGGCGGATCGATCAGCTTTGCGCCGGAGACCGAAGGCGCGGCCGCCAAGTGGCTGTCCGATGACACGCGCCACATGCTGGCCGAGCTGGAACCCGTGCCCGACCAGGTCACGGTGACCGTCAATACCTCGCAGATGAACGTGACGGAGCAGGCCGAGGACGCGGACTTCAGGGGCACCTCGCGCGAGAAGCCCGCCATCTTCGACGCCTACAAGGAGATGACCGTGCCCGCCCAGCCCGGCTGGGCCGAGGAGCACATCCGGCGCCTGTCCGCCGCCGG
>NZ_JTKZ01000030.1:0-11602 GCF_000799035.1 Delftia sp. ZNC0008 | reverse complement strand
GGCAGCGGCCTGGCGGGCTGCCGGCAGGCCCAGCAAGGCCGCCATGCGGTAGGTCTCGATCTCCAGCAGGCGCTGCACCAACCGCCCCAGGCGGCGCGGCGACAGCGATTCGCCGGCCAGCAGCAGCATGCGCGAGAAGCCATCGGCATGGATGGCGAAGTCCGTGTAGACCTTGCCCGCATCGCCGGCCACACGTGCGCCCACCAGCGTGTCTTCCTGCAGCAGGTGGCGCACCAGGTGCGGCTCGTTGATCGCCTGTTCCTGCAAGGCCCACAGGTGCAGGCCGCTCAGGCACTGGCCAGGCAATGCAGCCAGCCAGTCGCGCGGCACGTAGTCGATGGCGGCCTCGGGCTCGCGCACATCGTCCATGCCGGCCTGCGACATGGGCTTGCTGAAGGTCCAGCAGACGAATTCCGTGTGCAGCTCCCAGCGCAGGTGAAAGGCGCCCAGATCGATGAGCACATGCGTGGTCGCCGCATCGGGCGGGGGCAGGTGGTGGTTGCGCAGCAGGGTGGCCACATGGGCGCGGCTGGCCTCGCGCTGGGCCGCGTCGGTGAGCATCACCACATGGGTGATGGCCAGCGGCGCCTGCATTTCCTCGGCGGGACGCGCATGGATCTCGTTGTGCAGCAGCACGCGCAGCGGGTGCTGGGATGACAGAAGTGGGGACATCGTGACCTCGAAAGACTGCGCGCTATTGTGCAGGCACGGGCGCTGCGTCCTCCCGCCATCCGGGATCAACAGCTTTCACGTGCATTTCTCGTCGACGCAAAAAAAAACGGCCCCGAAGGGCCGTCAAGCAACATGGTTGCAGCGCTGAGGCGATCAATCCTCGACGAATGCTTCTTCGCGCTTGTTCTTCACTGCGGGCATCAGCACCACCACCAGCAGCACCACGGCGGCGAGCAGCAGGCCGGCCGAGATCGGACGGGTCACGAACACGCTCCAGTCGCCACGCGACAGCAGCAGCGCACGGCGCAGGTTTTCTTCCATCATCGGGCCCAGGATGAAGCCCAGCAGCAAGGGAGCCGGTTCGGTGCCCAGCTTGTGGAACACATAGCCCACGAAGCCGAAGATACCCACCATCCACACGTCCCAGGTGTTGTTGTTGGTACCGTACACGCCGATCGCGCAGAACAGCACGATGGACGGGAACAGCCAGCGGTAGGGCACGGTCAGCAGCTTGATCCAGACGCCGATCAGCGGCAGGTTCAGGACGATCAGCATCAGGTTGCCGATCCACATCGAGGCGATCAGGCCCCAGAACAGCTCGGGGTTGCTGGTCATCACCTGCGGGCCCGGCTGGATGTTGTGGATGGTCATCGCGCCCACCATCAGTGCCATCACGGCGTTGGGCGGAATGCCCAGCGTCAGCAGCGGGATGAAGGAGGTCTGCGAACCTGCGTTGTTGGCCGACTCGGGCGCGCACACGCCACGGATGTTGCCTTGGCCGAAGGGGACTTCGCCCGGCTTGAGCTTGGTCTTCTTCTCGATGGTGTAGGCAGCAAAGGCCGACAGCATGGCACCGCCACCGGGCAGGATACCCAGGGCAGAACCCAGGGCCGTGCCGCGCAGCATGGCAGGCAGCATGCGCTTGAAGTCCTCGGCGGTGGGCATCAGGCCCGTCACCTTGGCTGCGAACACTTCGCGCTCGTCCTCGGGCTTGGACAGGTTGGCAATGATTTCGCCGTAGCCGAACACGCCCATGGCGATCACGACGAAGTCGATACCGTCGGTCAGTTCGGGAATGTCGAAGCTGTAGCGGGCCACACCGGAGTTCACGTCGGTACCGACCATGCCCAGCAGCAGGCCCAGCACGATCATCGCAATGGCCTTGAGCAGCGAGCCCGAAGCCAGCACCACGGCGCCGATCAGGCCCAGGGTCATCAGCGAGAAGTACTCGGCAGGGCCGAACTTGAAGGCCACTTCCGTCAGCGGAGGCGCGAAGGCGGCCAGGATCACGGTGCCCACGCAGCCTGCGAAGAACGAGCCGATTCCTGCGGCAGCGAGAGCAGGTCCCGCTCGCCCCTTTCTGGCCATCTGGTAGCCGTCGATCACGGTCACCACGGACGAGGATTCACCCGGCAGGTTCACCAAAATGGCGGTGGTCGAGCCACCGTACTGCGCACCGTAGTAGATACCGGCCAACATGATCAGCGCCGCCACCGGAGGCAGGGCGTAGGTCGCTGGCAGCAGCATGGCGATCGTTGCCACGGGGCCGATGCCTGGAAGCACGCCGATGAGCGTACCGAGCAGACAGCCGACGAAGCAGTAGATCAGGTTCTGGAAAGTGAAGGCGACGCCGAAGCCGGTCGCCAGGTTCTGAAAAAGTTCCACGGACGATGCTCCTGCTTAGCCGGTGATGAAGCTGGGCCAGACGGGGAACTGCAGATTCAGTGCCCACACGAAGGCCACATAGCTGCCTACGGCAAGAACGGTGGCCAGAATTGCCACTTCCTTGAAGTTGAAGCTATGGCCGCCCAGGCTGGCGATGAACACCAGCGCGTAGATGGCGACGATCAGACCGAACTGGGGAATGCCCAGATTGGGAACGCCGACCAGCAGGATGCCGAAGGCAAAGTTCGCGGCCAGGATGAAGAACACCTGCTTCCACGCCCACTTGCCGATCTTGTCACCGCCGGAGGGTCCCTTGGTCAGGCCGGAGAAGCAGATGGCCGTGCCCAGAATGGACATCAGCACACCCAGGATCAGCGGGAAGTAGCCCGGGCCCATGCGGGCACCGGTGCCGACGGTGTAGTTGGTTGCGCCGATCGCAAAAGCGAGGCCGACAACCAAAAACATCACGCCGGAAAAAAAGTCTTTCTGACTCTTGATTTTCACGAGAATGTCTCCTTACGGAATCACGACCCGGCGATTTTGCGTTCAGAAAAACTGTGTCCGAATGTGGATTCCACCTACAAAGGGCATACCCTCATGTCCTACCCGCATGAGGAAAAAAGGGTGCCCATGCCAGGCACCCCATCCATCATCGGCAACGGCCTGCGCAAGAGCAGGCACTTACGTTTTTATCCGCCAGTCAGCCCAGCAGGGGCGTGCTGGCCATGACCTCTTGCAGCGTGGTCACGCCTTCGGCCACGCGCAGGGCTCCGGCCAGACGCAGCGGACGCATGCCGTCCTGCACGGCTTGGCGGCGCAGCGCATCCATGGACGGCGAGGTGTGGATCTGCTGCTTGAGCGCCTCGCTCACGGTCAGCAGCTCGTACAGGCCCATGCGCCCGCGAAAGCCCGTCATGCGGCAATCCACGCAGCCCACGGGCTTGTAGGGCTGGTAGCTGCCTGACAGTTTCCAGGGCCGCACGGCCTCGGCCAGCGTGGCGGCCGAAGTCTCCTCGTCGCGCTGCTTGCATTGCGGGCACAGCGTGCGCACCAGGCGCTGGGCGAGCACGCCCAGCAGCGTGGCGTTGATCAGGTAGGGCGGCACGCCCAGCTCCATCAGCCGGCTCACGGCGCTGGGCGCATCGTTGGTGTGCAGCGTGGAGAACACCAGGTGGCCGGTCAGCGCAGCCTGCACGGCCATCTCGGCCGTGGCCAGGTCACGGATTTCGCCCACCATGATGATGTCCGGGTCCTGGCGCATCAGCGAGCGCAGTCCCTCGGTGAAGCCGAAGTCCAGCTGCGTCTGCACCTGGGTCTGGTTGAAGCTGGGCTCGATCATTTCGATCGGGTCCTCCACGGTGCTGACGTTGACCTCCTCCGTGGCCACGCGCTTGAGCGTGGAGTACAGCGTGGTGGTCTTGCCCGAGCCCGTGGGACCGGTCACGAGGATGATGCCGTGCGGGCGGCGCACCAGCTCGTTCCAGCGCTGGGCGTCATGGCTGGTGAAGCCCAGGGCATCCAGGTCCTTGACCGTGTTGTCGGGGTCGAAGATCCGCATCACCAGCTTTTCGCCAAAGGCCGTGGGCAGCGTGGACAGGCGCATTTCCACCTCGTCGCCGCGCGGGTTGCGGGTCTTGATGCGCCCATCCTGGGGACGGCGCTTTTCCACCACGTCCATGCGCCCGAGCAGCTTCACGCGCGAGACCATGGCGTTGAGCACGCCCATGGGCACCTGGTAGACCGGATGCAGCACGCCGTCGATGCGAAAGCGGATCACGCCCTGGTCGCGTCGGGGCTCCATGTGGATGTCGCTGGCGCGCTGGTCGAAGGCGTATTGCCACAGCCAGTCCACCACGCGCACCACGCCCTGGTCGTTGGCATCGAGCTGCTTGCTGCTGTTGCCCAGCTCCACCAGCTGCTCGAAGCTGGCCGCGCTGGCCGCACCGCCGGCCTTCTCGGCAGCGCGCACCGACTTGGCCAAGGCGAAGAACTCGCCCGTGTAGCGCTTGAGGTCCACCGGACTGGCCAGCACGCGGCGCACCTTGCGGCGCGCCTGGCGCTCGACCTCGGCCACCCAGTCGTCGATGAACGGCTCGGCCGTGGCCACCACCACTTCCTGGGGCGACACCTGCACGGGCAGCACCTTGTGGCGCTCGGCATAGCTGGCGCTCATGATTTCGCCCACGCGGCCCGCATCCACGCGCAGCGGGTCGATGCGCAGGTAGGCCAGGCCGCTGCGGCTCGCCAGGTACTGGGTCAGCTCCTCGATGTCCAGCGCGCGCCCGTCACCGGCCCGGGCCACGCCCACGTTGGCCAGCCGGACCAGCGGGTGCTGGGTGCTCTCGGCCTGCGAGCAGCGCGCCACGGTGCGCTGGGCCTCTTCGGCCGTGATCACGCCGTCGGCCTGCAGCCACTGCACCAGCCTGCGCCAGTCCAGGGGCCCCGAAGGATTGCGCGGAGCGACGGCGGTTGTGGGCTGTGCGGTGGAGGTCGGGTCGGACATGGCGTTGGGCCGGAAGCTGAACTGCGCCCTATGGTAAGCCTGCCGGCCTCCCTGCCCGGCCAGCCCGCTCTACCAGGGCCGCACGAAGATCTTGGGCCAGCGCGTGGTGGGCAGGTCCCAGCGGGCCTGCACCTGGGCGCTGGCGGCCTGCAGCGCTGCGGGGTCGAGCGCGCGCGGCGTGCGCTGGGCCAGTACCACGGTGTTGCCTTCGCGCGTGGGGCGGAAGGCCCACATGGCCTCTTCGCCAAAGGCTTCGGCCATGCGTGCCAGGCTGCGCTCGTAGCTGGAGGTGCGGCCGAACAGGTTGACGGTCATGATGCCGTCCTCGGTCAGCAGATTGCGGCAGTCGGCATAGAACTCGGCGCTGTCCAGCACGGGCGCGGCCGCATCGTGGTCATAGAGATCCACGGCCAGCGCATCGACCGTGCCCAGCCACTGGCTCTTGCGGATTTCCTGGGCCGCATCGGCCAGCACCACGCGCAGCGTGTCGCTGTCGGGCGGCAGCTTGAACCAGCTGCGGCACACGGCCAGCACCTGCGGGTTCAGCTCGATGGCCGTGGTGCGCATGCGCAGCTTCTTGTGGCAGAACTTGGTGATGGCCGCGGCGCCCAAGCCCAGCTGCATGGCATGGCGGCCGGCCACGCTGGCGGGTTCCATGAACAGCAGCCAGGCCATCATGCGCTGCACGTACTCCAGCTCGATCTCGAAGGGCTCGCGTATGCGCATGGAGCCCTGTATCCAGGGCGTGCCCAGGTGCAGGTGGCGCACATCGCCATCGTCGGAGACGCTGACTTCGGGCAGCTCGGCATCTGCGGCGTTGGCGGGAGAGGAAGGGGCGGCCTTGGCGGCGCCACGGGTCTTGCGTATCACGTCGGGAAAAATGGAAAGATTCAGAGCAGTTGATGGAGAGCCAGCGCCTCGCGCCAGGCCTGGACCTTGCGTTCGAAACGCCAGCTCGCGTTGGCCGGGCTGGTCGATGGCAGCTTCACGGCAGCCAGGCCCAGGGCCTGCGTTCGGCCGGCGTGCTTGTAGCTCTCGCCACCGTTGTGCAAGGCCAGCGTCAACTGCGGGCAGTGCGTGCGCAGCCCAGCGAAGTCGTTCACCTCGGCAGCGCGGATGGCGCTGTCCAGGCTGCCTTCGCGCTCGCAGCTGGCGTACACATCCCACAGCCCCAGGCCCCGGGCCAACAGCCATTCGCAGCGGCCCGCATAGTCGTCGCGGCCGGGCTGCGGATACTCGGGCCACAAGGCCTGGAGCAGGGGCCAGAACTGGTTTTGCGGATGGGCATAGTACTGCTGCAATTGCAGCGATCGCAGGCCCGGAAAGCTACCCAGCACCAGGGCCCGGGTCCGCGCATCGGCCACCGGCGCCAGGCCCTGCCAGCGCAGGGTGTCGGGGGGCGGCAGGTCGGGAACGGTCAAGGACATGGCCGGCATTGTCGCCCAGCGGTCGCCGGGCTGCTGGCAGCGGGCGGCAAGACCGCTCAGGTTCAGGTTCCGCTCAAGCCTGGTTCAGGCCATGGCGGGCAGGCCTCGCAGCGCGGCACGCGCGTTGCGGCCCGTGGCCTCGGCCAGGGCCTGGGGCGTGATGCCGCGCAGTTGCGCAATCACATCCGCAATGCGTGCCAGCTCGGCCGGCGTGTTGCGGCCCTGGGCCTGGCCCTGGGCACGCTGCCCGGCCGTGGTGTAGAGCCAGTGCGGCGGAATGTCGGGAGCGTCGGTTTCCAGCACCAGCGCGTCCAGCGGCAAGCTGGCTGCCAGCTCGCGCAGCCTGAGCGCGCGGTCATAGGTCACGGCGCCGCCGAAGCCCAGCTTGAAACCCAGGTCGATGAAGGCCTGGGCCTGCTGCACACTGCCGTTGAAGGCATGGGCAATGCCACCCGCCACAGGCCGCGCGCGCAGGGTCTTGAGCAGCCGGTCGCTGGACTTGCGCACATGCAGGATGACCGGGAGATCGAACTCGCGCGCCAGCGCGATCTGCTGCTCGTAGAACCAGACCTGCCGCTGTGCGTCCAGCCCCGGCACGAAGAAGTCCAGCCCGATCTCGCCCACGGCCACCAGTTGGGGATCGCCACGCAGCCGGTCCAGCGTCTCGCGCAATGCGGCAATGTCCTGCTCGCGGGCATTGGGCGTGTACAGCGGATGGATGCCCAGCGCATAGCTGTCGCCATGGCGCCGCGCCAGCGCCACCACGGTGTCCCAGTGCTCGCGCGCCACGGCCGGAATCACCAGATGCGCAACGCCTGTCTCGGCCGCCTGCGCGCGCACGGCATCGCGGTCGGCATCGAATTCGGGGGCATCGAGGTGGCAATGGGTGTCTATCCAGGCGGGCATGGCCGCATCATGCCACCGGCCCGGGCGGCGCCCGTCCAAGGGGCAGACGAGGCCCGGAGCAAGGGCAAACCCTTGGCTTATTGCGAGTCGGCTCCGTTTGACAAAATCAATACACGAATGGCTTGCGCCTCCATAAAAATACATAAAGTAACACTTACACCCCGCATCGGGCTCCCGCATCACCGGCCGGCATGCTTTGGAGAGAGGAATTCCCATGAAGCGCTCAGCATGGAGTCGAATCCTGGACCTCGGTGGCGCACGCCGCAAGGCGGAGCTTGACGGGCAATTGGCCGCCATACACAAGTCCCAGGCGGTGATCGAGTTCGACCTGCAAGGCCATGTGCTGGCTGCCAACCAGAACTTCCTGGACACCATGGGCTACGAGGCGCACGAGGTCATCGGCCAGCACCACCGCATGTTCGTGGACAGCCAGGTCAGCGAATCCCCCGAATACGCCCAGTTCTGGCAGCGCCTGGGCAGCGGCATCCACGATGCGGGGCGCTACCGGCGCATCGCCAGGGATGGGCGCGATGTCTGGCTGCAGGCCAGCTACAACCCCATCTTCGACCGGCATGGCCGGCCCTTCAAGGTGGTGAAGTACGCCACCGACATCACCGAGCAGCAGCGCCGCAACGCCGATGCCGAAGGCCAGCTGGCGGCCATCTCCAAGGTGCAGGCCATCATCGAGTTCGACCTGGACGGCAACATCCTCCATGCCAACCGCCTGTTCCTGCAGGCCATGGGCTACACGCTGGACGAGGTCGTCGGGCGGCACCACAGCATGTTCGTCCAGCCCCATGAGCGCCAAAGCGCCGAATACGCGCAGTTCTGGCGAAAGCTGGGCAGCGGCCAGCACGATGCAGGCCAGTACCTGCGCATCGGCAAGCACGGCCGCCAGGTCTGGATCGAGGCCAGCTACAACCCCATCCTCGATGCCGACGGCCGGCCCTTCAAGGTAGTCAAGTACGCCCGCGATATCACGCGCCGCTTCACGGCCGCGCAGACCCTGGGCGAGGCCATGCAGGGCCTGAGCGAAAGCGCCGAGCACGCAGGCCAGGCCAATGAACTGGCCCGCCAGGCCTGCCGGGTGGCCGAGCAGGGCGGGCGCACGGTGCACGAGGTCATGGGCACCATGGAGTCCATCAGCGCCAGCTCGCGCAAGATCAACGACATCATCGGCGTGATGGACGGCATCGCCTTCCAGACCAATATCCTGGCGCTGAACGCCGCCGTGGAGGCGGCCCGCGCCGGCGAGCAGGGCCGGGGCTTTGCCGTGGTGGCCGGCGAGGTGCGGGCACTGGCGCAGAACAGCGCCGCCGCCGCCAAGGAGATCAAGCAGCTCATCCACACCTCGGTGGAGCAGGTGGCTCTGGGCGCCGAGCAGGTGCGACAGGCCGGCGGGACCATGCAGGAAATCGTGGATTCCTCCCACCAGGTCACGGCCATCATGGGCGATGTGGTGCAGGCGTCCATGGCCCAGTCGGCACGCTTGCGCGAGGTGACGGCCGACCTGACGGCGCAGAGCGCGGCCGTCGCGGATGCATCCAGGGAACAGGTGCAGCGCAAGCCGCTGCCGGCATCCATCGTTCCCGCTGCGCCGCAGATCAAGTCGGCCCCGGCAGCGGCCGTGCTTCCCGTAGGCGCCCAGCGCCTGCCGGGCACCTTGCTGCGCATGGCCTGAGTCCAGACTCAGGCCTGCCGGTCAGGCCAGTTGGCCCTGCACCAGACGCACCATGCGGTCGCAGCGCGCCGCCAGCTGCTCGTCGTGCGTGACCATCACAAAGGCCGTGCCATGGCTGCGCGCCAGCTCCAGCATCAGGCGGAACACGGTGTCGGCCGTGCTGCGGTCCAGGTTGCCGGTGGGCTCGTCGGCCAGCACGCAGGCAGGCTGCGTGACCAGGGCGCGGGCAATGGCCACGCGCTGGCGCTCGCCCCCCGACAGCTCGGCCGGCCGGTGCAGCATGCGTTCGCCCAGGCCCACGGCCGCCAGCATGCGTGCGGCGCGCTCCATGCACTCGGCCCGGTCGTCGCGGCGTATGAGCAGCGGCATGGCCACGTTGTCCTGGGCGCTGAATTCGGGCAGCAGATGGTGGAACTGGTAGATGAATCCCAGGTGCCTGTTGCGCAGCGCACCCTGCTTCTGGGCGCTGAGTTCATGCAGGGGCTCGCCCTTGAGGGTGACGCTGCCGCTGGTGGGGGCATCCAGCCCGCCCAGCAGGTGCAGCAGCGTGCTCTTGCCCGAGCCCGAGGCGCCGACAATGGCCAGCGTCTCGCCCGCACGCACCTGCAGGTCGACCCCTGCCAGCACCTGCACGTTGAGCCGTCCTTCGGCGAAGCGCTTGGTCAGGCCGCGCGCATCGAGGACCACGGCGCCCTGCTGGGACACTTCGAAACCGGGCATCACATTCACTTCATTCATAGCGCAGCGCCTCGGCGGGGTTCACGCGGCTGGCGCGCCAGCTGGGATAGATGGTGGCGACAAAGGCCAGGACCAGGGAGATCACGGCGATGGGCATGATGTCGCTGTACTGCGGATCGCTGGGCATCTTGCTGATCAGGTAGATGTCCTTGGGCAGGAAGTTGGCATGCAGCAGGCGCTCGATGGCCGGCACGATGACATCGATGTTGAAGGCAATGCCCAGGCCCAGCAGCAGGCCCGCGAAGGTGCCGATGACGCCCACCATGGCGCCCTGCACCATGAAGATTCCCATGATGCTGGACGGCGAGGCGCCCAGCGTGCGCAGGATGGCGATGTCGGCGCGCTTGTCGGTCACCGTCATCACCAGCGTGGACACGAGGTTGAACGCAGCCACGGCCACGATGAGCGTGAGGATGATGAACATCATGCGTTTTTCCAGCTGCACGGCCGCGAACCAGGTGCGGTTCTGCTGGGTCCAGTCGCGGATCAGCAGGCGGTCGGTGATGGTGTGGGCCAGCTCCATGGCCACGCGCGGCGCCTCGTGCAGGTCCTTGAGCTTCAGGCGGATGCCGGTCGGCCCTTCCAGGCGGAACAGGCGCTGCGCGTCCTCGTAATGCATCATCACCAGGGCCGAGTCGTATTCGTAGTGGCCGGAGTCGAAGGTGCCGGCCACATGCATCTGCTTGAGGCGGGGCACCACGCCGGCCGGCGTGACCTGGCCGCCCGGGGCGATCAGCGTGACCATGTCGCCCTGGCGTACGCCCAGCGAGCGCGCCAGCTCCACGCCCAGCACCACGTTGAACTCGCCAGGCACCAGGCGCTTGAGCACCTCGGCATTGGTGGCGGCCACGTCGGTGACCTCGCCCTCGCGCGCCGGATCGATGCCGCGCACCAGCGTGCCCTTCATGTCCTCGCCACGCGCCAGCAGCGCCTGGGCCGCGACGAAGGGTGCGGCGCCCAGCACGTCGGGGTTGGCGCGCGCCTCGCGCATGGTGCGCTCCAGATCGGGCAGCGCCGCACCCTGGGGCGCGAAGATCTCGATGTGCGAGACCACGCTGAGCATGCGGTCGCGCACTTCCTTCTGGAAGCCGTTCATCACGCTGAGCACGATGATCAGCGCCGCGACACCGAGGGCGATGCCCAGCATGGAGACGCCGGAGATGAACGAGATGAAGCCGTTGCGGCGCGTGGCGCGCCCGGCCCGGGTGTAGCGCCAGCCGACGGCCAGTTCGTAGGGAAATTGCATGGGCATGCATTGTGTCATCGCCCGCAGGCCCTGCATGGCGGCAGGCTTTGCCGTCGGCGTGTCAGCGCCGGTGCCGTCCGCGGTCCACGCGCGGCAGGGCGTCGTAGCGGCCCTCTGCCTCCAGCGTCAGCGCATGGCGCTGCAGCCTGGCCAGCAAGGTGTCGAATTGTTCAAGTTCCTCGTCGCTGAGCACGGACACCAGGTCCAGGTGGATCTGGGCCATGCGCGGCAGGATCAGGCCGTACATGCGCCGCCCCTCGGCGGTCAGCGACACGGCCACGCGGCGGCGGTCGCCGGGCAGGGGGCTGCGCTGCACCCAGCCCTTTTCCTCCAGCCCGCTGAGGGCGCGCGAGGTGCGTGCGCGGTCCAGCTGCGCGCGTTCGGCCAGCTCCGACGACAGCAGGCCCTCGTTGGCAGCCACCGTGGCCATCACACCCCACTCGCGGCGCGTGATGCCGAAATGCGCCTCGCACATGCGCATGGCCACGCCGCCGGCCGCACCAAAGTAGCGGTTGATGCGAAACAGCAGCATCTGCTGGATGGACGTGGGGGCTGGACGGGTATTCACGGGGAACAGTTGATTAGATCAATTGCTGCAGGGACTTCTACAGTGGCCCCGTCCGGAAAGGAGACAACGGGAGCCACCGTCCGGAGCCGGCCTGGGGATTCTCGCAAAGCCCGGCGCCCCCGCAGCGCAGAAAGTTCGCCACCATGTTTTCCCTGTTCCAAGCCACCCATGCTACCCATGCCTTGCGCGGCCCGCT
>NZ_JTKZ01000871.1:0-42265 GCF_000799035.1 Delftia sp. ZNC0008 | reverse complement strand
ACAGCGGCTTCGGCAACAGCGGTTTCGGCAACAGCGGCTTCGGCAACAGCGGCTTCGGCAACAGCGGTTTCGGTAGCAGTGGCCTTGGCAACAGTGGCTTCGGCAACAACCAGCAGCGCCTGGGGCAAACCGGTGTAGGCGGTCAGGGCGGCGGCACGGCCAGCATCGGCAACATCCGCGTCATGGCCGACGAACTCAACAACTCCGTGCTGGTCTGGGGAACACCGGCAGAATTCGAGCGCATCGAGGTAACACTCAAGAAGCTGGACCTGCCTCCAACCCAGGTGCTGATCGAGGCCAGCATCGTCGAGGTGACGCTCAATGATGGACTGCAATTCGGTTTGCAATGGTCCTTCAATGGTGGATTGCATAACAGCAATGCCGACGGCACCGGTACGCTGCGCACAGCGGATAGCACGACATCCGACCTTGGTGAGGCCCTGGGCATGGGCTTCAACTACACGGTGAGGTCTTCTGCCAGCAGGGTGCGGGCTACGCTCAACGCGCTGTCGACCAAAACTAATGTGAAGGTGGTGGCAAGCCCTTCCCTCATGGTGCTGGACAACCACACGGCCGCCATCGCCGTGGGCACGCAGCAGCCCTATCGGTCCGGCGAGACCTCCACTAGCGCGACGGTGGGCACTACCACGACCAATTCTTATCAGTACAAGGACACGGGCGTCAACCTGCAGGTTACGCCTTCGGTCAATGCCGGCAACCTTGTCACCATGACGGTCAACCAGCAGGTCATTGACGTGGGTAGCGAGGACAAGATTACCAAGCAAACTGCCTTCCTGCAGCGCCAACTCTCCAGCCGAGTGTCTGTTCGCTCCGGCGAATCCATTGTCATGGGCGGCCTGATCCAGGAGACGAATACCAATAGCCGCAATGGCGTGCCGTTCCTGCACGACTTGCCCGTGGTCGGCAACCTGTTCGGCTCAACCTCCAACTCCGGGCGGCGCACCGAGCTGCTGGTCATCATCACACCGCGCGTAGTCCGCTCCGATGTCGATATCCGCAGCGTCAGCGATGATCTGCGCGATCAGATGCGTGCCCTGGTCCCGCTGCTCAAGACGCCGGAGCCCGCCGGGTCCAAGGCGGAGGTGGAGATCGGTCCCCTGTCGTCGAGCAGTGTGCGCTGAGGCCGGAACCAATGCAGGCGCCATGCCTCGAAACTTTCTTTTTGGAGAAAACAAGCTCATGAATCTCTTGACGAACCAACGTCCTGTGCCGGGCCGGGTGCGCTGGCTGCAATGGGGCGCAGCCCTGGCCGGCGTCGCCGTGCTGGCCGGCTGTGCAGGCCTGGGCAAGCCCAAGGACCCGGAAACCATCGTGGCCGAGCGCTCGCTGGCCTACTGGCAAGCACGCGTGGATGGGGATGTGGCAAAGGCCTATGGCTTCACCTCGCCTGGCTACCGTGCGGTCAAGACCCAGGAGCAGTTCCGCCGTGCCTATGGCACGCCGCCCGCCGTCGAGGACCTTGAGGCCGGCAAGGCTCAGTGCGAGGCGGATCGCTGCGAGTTCAACATCAAGTTCAAGGCGCAATTGCCCATGGCCAAGGGAGCTGTCGTGCCCATGGGCATGCAGGAAGTCTGGATCCGTGAGGACGGCCAGTGGTGGCTGTTCCTGGAGTAGGCCGGGAATCGGCAGCTCGCCTCTGACCGCTCGCAAACGCTAGGCAGGGACGCAGATGTTTGCAATAATCCAGTCCTCCACTTGTGGGTGCCCTGAAAGTGTTGTTTTTTTCCGAAACACGATTTGAGCGCCCGAAATAAGCGGTAAGTGGCGCAAATGGCTGTGCTACGATTCCTCGGCGATCAATCGTGGTGGTTGCAACTACCTTATCTTTTTACTGGAGATAGTTCTTATGAAGAAAAATGTTCTGGCCCTGAGCATTGCTGCCATGGTTGGTGGCCTGGGCTTTGCCGGCGTGGCTTCGGCTGCCGTTATCGGCGGTTCGAACGCCGGCACGGATGCCAAGGCTGCTGCCGCTGCTTCGCAGCTGCTGCAGGCTACCAACGGCGGCCTGACTCTCGCCCACGGTGGTGTCGGTCACGCTCTGGTCGTGCCTTACTTCAACGCCCAGAACGGCAACGCTACCGTTCTGCACCTGACCAACACGGACACCGTGAACGGTAAGGCAGTGAAGATCCGCTTCCGCAGCGCCGCGAACTCTGACGACCTGCTGGACTTCCAGATCTACCTGTCGCCCGGCGACGTCTGGACCGGTGCTGTGTCCGCCAACGGTACCGATGGTGCCACTCTGGTCAGCGCCGACAACACCTGCACGGTGCCCGCTCTGACCAAGAACGTGGCCGTGCCCTTCGGCACCCGTCGTCTGAATCCCAGCCTGTCTGATGCAGACAAGGCCAACCAGACCCGTGAAGGCTACGTTGAAATCTTCAACATGGCTGACATCACCAGCGCTGCTGCATGGAACGCTGACGGCGTGGCTCCTGTTGATCTGAGCGGCAACCGTCGCTCGCCCCTGTACACTGCTGTCAAGCACGTGAACGCAGTGGCGCCTTGCTCGGTGGCTGGCTCTGCCGCCCGCTCGCTGGTCGACACCGTGGCCGTGACGAACTTCACAGAAGCCACTGCTGCCCAAGCCGGCCTGCAGACTCCCACCAGCGGCCTGATGGCTGACTGGTACATCCTGAACGTGGCTCAAACCACCACGTTCTCGGGTGCTGCAACCGCCATCCAGGCTACGGGCCGTGGCAACTTCGTGCACTTCCCGCAGGTCAACCAGGAAGCTGCTGGCGTCTCTGCCAACGCTACCACGGCTGATCCGCTGTTCCGCACGGCCAACGTGTACGGTCAAGATGGCAAGAACATCGCGACTGCAGCGCTGACGATGAACTTCAGCGACCTGCCCGACATGTCCACGCCTTACACTGGCGGTGTGACCGATCCCCGCGTTCAGGCCTCCAACCTGACCACGGCCCTGGCTGCCACCTCGGTGACCAACCAGTACGCTACGGACGCCATCATCTCGGCCAAGACGGATTGGGTGTTCTCCATGCCCACACGCCGTTACAACGTGGTGGCCAACTACGCTGCTGCGAAGACCAGCGATGCCAACTACCGCCTGTTCACCAACCTGAACACTGCTGCAGCTAGCCAAACTAACAACTGGTTCTACCCCGCTGCTGCTAACGATATTGCCGCTGGCGCAGGTGCCTACAAGGGCAACGGCAACACGACGGTTGACTCCAAGGGCAACATCTGCGTGCTGGCTGACGGTCAGAAGTTCTGGGATCGTGAAGAAACCACCAGCGGCGTGATCCCCGAGTTCTCGCCCGGCGGTACCACTTCCGTGCAGTTCTGCGGTGAAGTCAGCGTGCTGGCATTCAAGGACACCGGCAACTCCGTGCTGGGCGCCTCGGTGGCCCGTACCACGGCTACTTCCGGCACCTACGAAAACGGCTGGGGTGTTCTGACGACCACCAACTCCGGCCTGGGCCTGCCCCTGATCGGCTCCGCCTTCATCAAGCTGGAGAACCCCTCCGCTCGTCAAGGCATGTCCGGCACCTACGGCGTGACTTGGCCTCACCGCTACACGCGCGTTGCTCCCTAATTAGTGGGCACTTTTTCGCGGTAACGCGATCCGAAAAGGCAGGGGTTTCCCCTGCCTTTTTTTTATTTCACTATACGTTTTCAATTCCATGAAGCTTTCGACCATCCGTTTCTCTCCGTTGCAAGCCTGGGCCGTGGCAGCGCTGGTAGCTGCTGTGCCAGTGGTGCACGCCGCCGATGCGGTCACGCTGGTGCACGATGGCCAGACCGCCGTCACTGCGGTTGATGTGGAGGCCGATGTGCAGATGCGCTTGCCTGTCGAGGTGCGTTCGCAGGCGTTGGCCAGCAAGCAGACTGTGGGGCAGATTGCACAGAATCTCTTTGTCCGCCGGGCCTTGGGCAAGCAGGCTCTGGCCGATGGGCTGGACAAGGATCCTGTGGTGGCTGCTGCCCTGCAGGTGGCACGCGACAAGGTGCTGTCTGACGAGTTGTTGAACCGTGCGGCTGGCAACAGCGGGGCCAGCGAGGCGGCCATGCTGAAACAGGCGCGTTCTATCTACCAGGCCAAGCCTGAGCGCTTCAAGGTGGGTGAGCAGGTGAAGGCCCGGCACATCCTGATTTCTGGCACGACGCCCGAGTCGCGTGCCAAAGCGGAAGAACTGCTGGCCCAGGCCAGGAAGGGTGCCGATTTCGCGAAACTTGCTGAAGAAAATTCAGCCGACAAGGGCAGCGCGGCGCGCGGTGGCGATCTCGGCTTCTTCACGCAGGGTCGCATGGTTCCAGAGTTCGACAAGGCCGTCTTTGCCCTGCAGAAAAAAGGAGACCTTAGCGACGTGGTCCAGACCCAGTTCGGCTACCATGTGATCCAGTTGGAAGAGCGGCGTGCGCCCTCGGTCCGCCCGTTTGATGAAGTCAAGGACGAATTGCTGCGCGAGGTTCGAACAGAGTCTGCCAATGACGCCCGCATGGCGCTGGTGCGCAAGGTGCAGGAAAATATGGTGGCCGATGACAAGGCGCTCGACGCGTTTGTCGAACGCCAGGCACCTTCTGCACAGAAAGCTGCCGCGACACAGCGCTGATACGGCGTATCCTGTCTGATCCAAAGGCTGCCCTGCCTGTGCCTCGATGGCGCTGGCGGGCAGCCTCCAGTTTTTCTACGATGAACGCTTTATGGAACGAGGCGCTTGCGCTGTGGCGCGGGCGCGGTCTGGCGTGGGTGCTGATACGCCGCGAGATCGCTTCGCGCCACACCGGCACGGCCCTGGGCATTGCCTGGCCCTACCTGCAGCCGCTGCTGACTGTGGCAGCTTATTACCTGGTATTCGATGTGGTGTTCGGCATGCGGCTGGGTGAGCACGCACCAACACGTGCGGTGGGGGCATTTCTCGTGGTGGGTGCTTTGCCTTGGATGGCCTTCTGCGATGCCGTCTCGCGGGGCATGAACAGCCTGATCGACGCAGGCGGGCTGTTGCAGAAGAACCCCTTGCCCCCCGTGCTTTTCGTCACGCGCTCGGTGCTGGCCAGTGCGCTGATCTATGGCCCGCTGTTGCTGCTGGTGGCCTTGGCCTATATTCCCTCCCATGGACTGCAGCCCGCCGTCCTGGCCTTGTTGCCACTGCTGGCATTGCAGGTGCTGCTGTGCCTGGTGCTTGCGTATGTGCTGGCCATTCTGGCCGCCGCCCTGCGCGATACAGTACAGGTGGTGGGCTTTCTGTTGTCCGTAGGTATCTACCTGACCCCTGTTCTGTTTCCGTTGAGCATGTTCCCCGAGCGCTGGCGCTGGGTGCTCTGGCTCAATCCGATGACGGGGCTGGTCCAGGGCTATCAGCAGGTGCTTTTGCAGGGGGCCTGGCCGCCGCTGAGTGTGTGGTGGGTGTCGCTGGCCTGGCTTGCGGGCGGCGCCATCGTTTTGAATGCGCTGGTGCGGCGCAGCCGTGACCAGTTGGTGGATTGGCTATGAGCATGAAGCATGGCAATGCCCTGCCCGATGACATGGTGCTGCGTGTGCGCCAACTGGGCAAGGAATACAAGCTCTATCCCTCTCCGCGTTCGCGCCTGAAGGCGCTGTTGACAGGTGCTGCCACGCACCGCAGCCATTGGGCACTGCGGGACGTGTCCTTCGAGTTGCGGCGCGGGCAGTGCATTGGCGTGATCGGTGACAACGGCGCTGGCAAGAGCTCACTGCTCAAGCTGCTGGCGGGGACCTTGCAGCCCAGTTGCGGACAGATCGAGCGCGTGGGGCGGGTGACGGCCATCCTGGAATTGGGCGCGGGCTTCCACCCTGATTTCAGTGGGCGCGACAACCTGTATTTCGGCGGCAGCCTGATCGGCATTAGCCATGAGCGTATGCGCGAGCTCGAGCCCGAGATCGCGGCGTTCGCCGAGCTGGGCGAAGCACTGGACCGGCCCGTCAAGACCTATTCATCCGGTATGACGGTGCGGCTGGCGTTTGCGCTGGTGACGGCGGTGCAGCCGGACGTGCTGATCATCGATGAAGCCCTGGCTGTGGGCGACCAGCATTTCCAGAAGAAATGCATCGAACGCATCATGGCGTTCCGCAAAAGCGGCTGCACCATCCTGTTTTGCTCGCACAGCCCCTATCACATTCGCCATCTCTGCGATGCCGCCCTGTGGCTGCGGGGTGGCCAAGTGGCGCAGTTCGGCCCGACCGAACCAGTGCTGGCCGCGTACGATCTGCATACGCGCGAGCGCCAGGAGCGTGAGCAGCAGTCGCTGGAGGCTCCCGTCGCCGCACTGCAGGTGTCTGCGGGCGAGGGTGCCGGACACCAGGAGGTACAGCCTGAGCCTGCAGGTCCCGTCGCGGCCGTTGACAGTGGTTCGGCCTGCATTCTTTCCGTGGATGTGAAGGATCTGGCCGAACCTGCCGGCGACCAGCCCGGTCTCTTGCAAAGCCAGGATCTGGTCGTGACCATCACAGCGCGCGGCCGGGGGAGCGAGCGGCCCCATATCGGCTTCATGATCGAGCAGTCCAAGGGCGTGGGCATCACCTCCCTGGCCACGCATGAGGATGGAGCGGTCCCTCGCCAGTTGCCCGATGGAACCTGGCAGACCGTACTGACGTTCCCGGAGCTGCCGCTCCACAGCGGCGACTACGTGATCAGCGCTTTCCTGTTCGATGAGACAGGGCTGGCCGTCTATGACGAGTGGTTCCAGTTCCTGCACCTGCGCTTCATCTTTCCCAAACCCTTGCCGGGCTTGGTGCGGTTGCCCCACCACTGGAGCTGAGCCCGTACGGCGGGATACACGGCTGCCTGTCGTTGGCTCCATAATCCACACCCCATGACATCCGACAATTCTTCGAATCCCCTCGGTGAAGGGCAGCGATTGCTGCAGGAGGCTTTGCATCTCCTGGAGCGTGGCGATCGCGCAGGTGCTGCGCAGGTGCTGGTCCGTGCACGCGAAAACGACGACAGCCTGCTGCAGGCGCATGCGCTGATAGAAGCCCATGGGCTTGTGGGCTCGTTCTCCAACATAATGGGACTGGACTGCAGAATTTCCCCGAAGGACGATATTTTTGGCTTCTTCCGAGGTCATCCGTCCAGTGTGAATCCGCTGCGCGATTACTTCGCCGACGGCTGGCGCACGCTGTCGGAACTCATGCTGCTGCTGGAGGCCGTGGACAAGCCGCTGTTGCGCACGGCCAGCGTGCTGGAGTTCGCCAGCGGCCATGGCCGCTTCACGCGGCACTTGGTCAAGGCCCTGGGGGCTGAACGCGTCACGGTCTCGGATATCGTGGCCGATGCCGTGGATTTCTCGCAGCAGACATTCGGCGTGAACGGCTTTGCGTCGGCCAGCGTGCCGGAGCAGGTACGCTGGCCCCAGCAGTACGAGCTGGTGTTTGTGCTGTCGCTGTTCAGCCATCTGCCGCGCTCGACCTGGACACGCTGGCTGAAGGTATTGCGCGATGCGGTGGCACCAGGCGGTTTGCTGGTGTTCAGCACGCATGGTGTGAAGGCGGCGGACTTCGATAGCGTGAAGCTCGATGATGATGGTTTTTTCTTCGCCCCATCCAGCGAGTCGAGCGCCATCGACGCCAATGAATACGGAACAGCTTTTACCTCTGAGCGCTTTGTGCTGGACCGCATTGCCGAGACTTGGGGCAGTGATGCGCTGCGCCATCGCTCTCTTGTGCATTTCTGGAATCACCAGGATGCCTATGTACTGCAGCTGTTGTAGACGTTATCTGGGCTAAAGAAAGAACAAAGAGGACGATCGCATGAGTTGGATGCTGCGTTTGCAGGAGCGGCTGTTAGGCATTTCCCCATGGAATGCCGACAAGATCACGGATGAATGGTTTCGTGCGCATTTCAACTATGCGGCTGATCTGGCCCACGACTGGCTGGGACGGTCGCTGAATCTGTCCCAGGCCAAATTGCTGAATTTCGGCTGTGGCGACGGCATCACCGACCTAGCTTTGGTATTGCGCCACGGCGCGACATCCATCCACGGCATAGACATTCGACAGGAGTATGCCAAGCTGCCCCGGATTGCACGAGAGCAATTGGGCATGTCGCGCATTCCCGCCGCGCTGAGCTTCGAGACCATCGTGCCAAACTCGCCGTTGGCGGGCAGGCATGCAGGCTACGATGGCTTGCTGAGCTGGTCCACCTTCGAGCATGTGCAGCGAGACAAGGTGCTGCCCATCCTGGCGGACCTGCATGCCTGTCTGCGGCCGGGTGGCGTCTTCTTCCTGCAGATCGAGCCCCTGTTCCACTCCCCTTGGGGCTCGCATCTGCGTCGCTATGATGATATGCCCTGGCACCATTTGATGGCCTCGGAAGAGGAGTTGTGGAACACCATCGAAAAGCATGAGGGCCCTCTCGATGCCGCCGAGGTGGATTTTGGCTTTGCGGATTTCGGTGCGGATGGCTACAAGCGCTTCGTGTTCAAGGAATACCAGGCGCTGAACCGGCTCACTGCTGATGAACTGATCGATATCGCCCGGCAGGCCGGTTTCGAGGTGTTGCGTGAGGAGCGGCGCCATGTGGACATGCCCATTCCCGAGGCATTGCAGGGACGTTATCCCGAAGATTGGTTGCGCAACAACGAGATCCTGCTGCTGCTGGGTAAACCATAGCCGGGATCGGGCCTCAGGCCCGTCCATCAATCTATCGTGCGATAGAAGCTCCAGCTGCCCTCGGACTTCAGGTGCCGCAGGTGCGGATTCTGATTCAGGCCCTGCTCATGCCGTTGCGGTGCTGCGATGTGGGTGGCAGCAATCTTCGAGAAGTCGAAGCTGCGTGTGTTCACACGCAGCAGCACATGGTCCAGGCTATGGAGGACGGGCTCGAAATCCGTGCCTTGCAGTTCGGCGCCTTCTATGGTCAGGTGCTGATAGCGGTTGTAGATACCGTAGTATTTTCTCCCGGGGTCCAGTCTTTCCCAGAACGCGAGAGGCGGGTGGTAGAAGATCCCTGAACTGATCCTGATGCCAGATGCCGCCAGCGCCATGGCCTGCCGATTGTTGTCCAGCACGACCCAGCGGGCCTGGCGGCTCGTGGCATCGGCGTCCAGCTGTTGCAGCTTTGGCCCTGGTTCCACATGCAATGGCGCCTGCAGCAAGGGGTTGAAGGGCAGGGCTGTTCCCAGCATCCAGACCATGTAGATGGCCATTGCGGCAACAAATTGCCGGTTTGCCAGCAGCAGGGCCAGGACGGCAAAGGCCGTTGCCGTGATGACGGCGACCCCAGGACTGATGGTCTCGGAGATCGCCGCAGGCAGCGTTGAATAGGTGAAAACCGCAAGCCATGCGCAGGCGGTTGCTCCCGTTACCGCAAGTGCCGACAACTGGCGCTGCCTTTCCGGGATGGTTGGAATGATTTCCGAGGCCTGGGTGGGCCATTGTTTCCTGAGCACGCTGGCCAGCAGCCAGGTCTGAGCCAGCAGCAAGCCGATATCCGTGCGGTAGACAGGAACCTTGGCCCATTGCGTCGCCTGAGCCAGCCAGGCAGGTATGCCTTGGTATGAAAAGTACAGGGTCCAGCCAATGAAGGTCAGGCAGAGGCACCCCGCCAGATCCAGTTGCCGTGGCGTCCTGCACCGCATGTCCTGCGTTTGCTGCCAGGCAAACAGCAAGGCCAGCGGAATGGCCAGGAAAATGTAGGAGCCGGCATCGCTGGGTACAAGCATGTCGGTGATGTGGAACATCTGATCCGGACCGAAAAGCCCTCTGGTCAGATACCAGGGATCCATGTATCCCCCTGTCTCCATGCGCCTTCCCGGGTAGACCGTGGCAGCAATCGACGACACGGCGTCTGCAGCATGAAGCCACCATGCGTAGAGCAAAAGGGCGGGCACAAGCGCCATGACCACCACGAGCAGTGCCTGTTGCCAGTTCCAGCGCCAGTCCCCGCGGTGCATATACAGCCATGCTATGGCGAGCGGGCCCAGCAGGCTGGCCACCACTACGAGCCAGGCCGGGTACAGGGTAAGGGCAAAGCCTGCCAGTGCCCAGCCTGCCACCAACGCCCTGGGCAGCACCTGCCGGATGGATTGCCTTGTCCAAGCGGTCAGGAACATGCCGAAGGCGAGCAGTGCGAAAAACAGGATGTAGACAGGCCAGCCCGACCAGCCAACTGACATGGGGGACGCACTTACGCTAAGTGCAAGAACAGCTGCGGGCTGCCAGCGCAGTTGTGCGATGCGCACCAGGACCCACAGGCATGCAGCGAATCCGGCAAAGTAAGGAAACCACCAGTACCATGCGAGCGCCCGCCGCAGGTCAAGGATGAAAAAGCCCCAAGTAGCTGGCTTGGCAAGCGCAGACAGGTTGGAGACGGGCACGCCGCTCATGCCCACAGTGTTCATGTTGTGGCCGGCGCTGGAAAAAACCGTGCTGGTGTTCTCGAAGCTCTTCAGCAGGTGTCCGGGTGCGGCGGCATGGTATTGGCTGATGGCCATGGCGGTGATGACCTGCCATTCATCGCTGCGAATGATCTGGGGGGTACCAAGCCAGGCATTTTCGTCATGGGTAACAAGCTCGTCGTTCTGAAAGAGCAGGGCAACGGAGGAGCCGGTCCATCCACCCGCCACCAGAATGATGAAGGCTGCTGCGGTTGCCGCACCAAAAGCCCTGGCACCAATGCGCAGCCTGGACTGCCATCCGGACAGGGACAGCAACAGGAGCAGCGCAGGCAGGCAGAAGGCCACAAGGGCGCCGGCTCTGGGCAGCAGGCCGGCGCGGGCAGCCTGGTGCAGCGTGATCTGTCGCGCCTTGTCCATGGTGGTCAGCGCAAAACGCCTGCCGTCCGTGGTCATGATTTCCATGCGTACGGTGTAGGTGCCGGAGGCAAAGTCCGGGTCGAGCGGGGCACGGATGTGGAATCCGGCGTTGGCCCAGTTCGGATTGCCTGTAGCCGCCACAACGTCGGGCCTGGGATACGACAGGGCATTGAGCCGGCCTTGGTAGACAAGGTGGTCGTCCAGGAAGATCGAAGCCTGGGTCGGAAAGGCGTGGCTGCGTCCGGAGGCGCTCCAACCCTTGGCGATCAACTGCTGTTTGGCCGCATCGAAATGGATATCCTCCAGTACTCCTTGGTCATGGAAGGCCGTATCAGTTGCACCGGCCGGTAGAAGGAAGCCGCAAAGCAGTATGGTCAGCAGCAGGAAGGATATCCGATGGATGACCCTGTGGAATGACTGGCGTATGGAGTGCATGGCCTGAGAAGCGTTGTCAACCTTTGTGCGATGCGGACCTTGCCTTGAAGCGCGCAAGGTTCAGGGCAGTCGGGGCTGCAAGCCCGCCAGCGACGGTCTTGCCTTCTGACTCAGGCCTGCAGCCAATTCTTGACCCGGCGCTGCCAGTGCGCGGGAATACGCCTTGCCACGCCGCGCAGGATGGGTAGCGAGCGCAGGTGGGCCAGCAGGATCAAGGCCCCCGATCTTGCAGCATGGTCCTGGCGTTGCAGGCGATGTGTGGCCAGGAAGGCCGCATCCAGTGGCTGGAGCAGGGCCTGATCGCGCGGCTGCAGCCCCTGGAGATAACCGTCGCCATAGAAAGCCGCTCCCGGCTGGGCGGCGGCACTCCCTGTTGCGGCCGGTTGCTGCGGCAGCTGTCCTTCAATGAAGTGGCGTTCGCGTATTTGCGCGAAGAAGTCCAGCCATTGGGCGGTGCTGGCGTCCCAGGGCATGACCCAGGACCAGTCGCGGCCTGCCAGCCTTTCGGGGAAGGCCCCTATGTCGGGCGCGACGATGGGCAGTCCGGCGGCCAGGCAGGCGCTGAGCGTGTAGCTGTAGGTCTCCGGCCATTGGGCGGGGAACCAGGCCAGGTCGGGCTGCAGCCACTCCAGCAGCGCAGGCAATTCCTCTTCCTTGTAGCCACCATGCACCGTCAGGCGTGCGCGTGGCTGGGTCTGCAGGCTGCGGTAGCCATAGCCGAGCAGATGGAATTCCACAGGAGCTCCGCGTTTGGCGGCTTCGATAGCCACGGCTTCAAGCACGTCGGCCCCCTTGATGGCACTCATGGCTCCCAGCACGACGATCTTGAGTGGGGCCGTGGCGGCCAATGTGCGTGCCGTTGGGGTCGGCAACTGTGCCGGCATGTCGGTGTGGGCAACGGCCTGGACGCGTGCCCCGGGCACGAAGCCGGCGATCCGGCTGGCTGTGTCCTGGCTGGGGGCCAGCACATGGCGCGCGTTGTTCAGCAGCAGCGCATTGCGGTGGCGCCACTGGGCCACGGTGCCGGCATAGGGGGCTGTGTCCGTTGGTTCGCAGCAGCCGCATTCGCCCGCGCGGGGCGGCACGATGTAGCGGTTGTCGATGCCGGTCAGCGAGATATTCTTGCAGTAGGTGTAGAAATCATGGGCCGTGAAGTCATGGGCCGTTCCCAGGCGTGCGGGCAGGTCCAGGATGGCTTCGCTGTGGCCCAGGAGATGCTGGTAGTGCACGTGCACCACGCCCAGCTGGCGCAGGGCCTGCACCAGCTCCTCCATCTGGTCGTTGATGCGGAAGGCGAGCTCGAAGGCTTCCTTCTCTTCGGCACGGCGCAGGACCACGACTCCACCTGCGGCTGGGGACAGCATGAGGAACAGTGCCTTGCCTTGCAGGAACTGCGCCAGTTCGCGGACATGGCGCACGGTGCCGCCCGCCCGATCGTGGAGCACGGCCAGCACCACGGGCTGCTGCGCTGCCTCGGCCTGCAGGCGTGCCACATCCAGCGCCAGGCGTGCCGTGCGCGCAGGGTCGGCCTGGACGAAGGCCATGACATCGGCTTCGTAGCGCGGATGCAGCCTGCGCAGGGTTTCCATGGCGGCACGTTCACGCGGGCTCTTGCTTTCTCCGAAGCTCACGCCGCCTGTGTGCAGCACGAAGGTGTCCAGCAGATGCAGGTTGCGCCAGCCAGCGGCTGCGGCACGCTGGCAGAAGTCGTTTTCCTCGCCATAGCCCTTGCCGAAGTGCTCGGTGTCGAACAGGCCGACGGCGTTCAGGCTGTCGCGGCGGATGTACATGCAAAAGCCCACGCCGGTCGGCACGTCCACCACCTGGCCGGGGTTGGTGCGCGCGCACAGTGCGTCGATGGCGGCCGTGTCCATGCCGGGCGGCAGGTCGTTGCCCTCGCAAAAGCGCGGGTAGCTGCAGATGGTGGCGTTGTTGGAAAACGGCGTGACGGAGGCGATGCGTGCATCGCCGTAGGCAGCCTGGCGGATGCGGTCCAGCCAGTCATTGGCAACCACGGTGTCGCTGTTGAGCAGCAGCACGTCATGGGCGGTGTTCAGCGCCATGCCGCGGTTGACGGTGCCGACGAAGCCGAGGTTCTCCTCGTTCTCCAGCAAAGTGATGCGGGGCTCCTGCGCAGCCTTCTCGCGCAGCCAGGCCGTGACTTCGGGCTCCGGGCTGGCATCGTTGATGACCACGAGTTGCCAGTGCGTGCGGCAGGGGCTGGCCAGAACGGATTCGATGCAGTTGCGCGTGTCGTCCAGGCCGCGGTACACGGGCACGATCACATCGACGGGTTGCTGCGGCATCGGCTGGGGCACGGGTGTGTGGAGGACAGGGGCAGGCACGGACGTGCGGCCCAGCAGGCGGTCAATGCGCATCTTGGCGTGGACGAGAGGGCGCGTGGCCCGGAAGACGGTGGAGTTCTCGATATCGCGCAGGTGCTGCTCCAGGCGCGCGAAGTCCCGCTGCACGCGGGTGGCCTCTTGCTGCCAGATGGCGCGCTCCTTGCTCTGCGACTGGTGGCTGTCTTCCAGGAGGGCGTTGCGGTGCTGCAGCCTATGGATCGCAGCGCTTCGCTCTTCCAGTTGCTGGACATCCTGCGCGTGCTGCTGCTCAAGCCGCATGCGCTGTGTGTGCCACTGATCCTGCAGATCATTGGCCCGGCTGCGCTCTTGCGCGATCTGCCGTTCAAGCGGCTGCACGGCGCCCGCCAGCGCCAGATAGTCGGCCGACATGGGCCATCCCATCTCGATCTCCAGCGAGGCGCCACGCAGTGCAGCCAGGGTTTCTGCGGGAATGGGCAGTTCGAACCAGGGGTCATCGCCGGTCAGAAGCAGCATCAGCGAGAAGGCGCCTGCCGGATGAAGTCCATTCCACACGAGCTGATGATGCGGGCGTTGCCCCAGCAGGGCAGCGTCCGAATCCTCGGGCAGCCATTGCCAGACGACGGCGCCTTGCGCATCGAGCAAGGCCAGCCGATGCAGGTGTATGAAGCCCGGCCGGTCGGCCAGGTCCAGACGCAGATGGCTCAGTGAAGTGTTGTGGTCGGGCAGCGCAAAGCGCAGTGTCTGGCGTGCCTGGCCAATGATGCCCGTGGTGGAGAGCTTGCTTTCTTCGTCATAGCGGCCAGCGCGTGCCATGTAGAGCTGTGCCGTGAATAGGGCATGTGCCTGTGGATAGTTCACCGGCGGCTCGATGGCCTGTGCCTGGGCCACCGGGGCGGCACTGGCGATGAACTGATAGGCCAGTGCATCGGGCGTGGCCAGCAGGTGGCGGGCAACGGCAGGGGGCAGGCTGTCGTAGGCGACGCGGAATTCGGATTCGGGGAGCGCCCGTTCGATGGTGTCGATGTCGTCCACCTGCCAGCCTTGCTCGGCCAGAAAGCGCGAAAGCGAGCGCCGCGTAAAAAAACGCAGGTGGGTGCGGTCCAGCAGGCCTTCTTCGCGGTAGCGGAATTCGCCATGCAGCAGTTCTGCCACCAGGCCGCTGTAGCCTGCATTGGGCACGGAGATCAGCAGACGGCCTTCGGGCGTCAGCCGCTTGCGGCATGCAGCCAGGATGCGCTCGGGCTGGCGAAGGTGCTCCAGCACGTCGGCGCAGACGATGTAGTCATAGCGTGCTTCGCCGAAGAGCTGGTCCAGGTCGCAGTCTTCCAGGTCGGCCACATGGACATGGCGGTAGAAGGGCGCTGCATGGCGTGCCTCTTCCTGGCTCAGGGTGACGCCGTCGCAGACGCATTGCTTGTGCTCGGCGAGAAAGGCGCCCAGCGCGCCGCTGCCGCAACCCAGATCCAGTATGTGCGCCTGGGCCCGGACATGGCCGGCCAGCACGGACAGCGACGTGCGCTCGTTCAGATCGACGGTGCGCAGGTAGACGT
This sequence comes from Delftia sp. ZNC0008, assembly GCF_000799035.1. Taxonomy (NCBI): domain Bacteria; kingdom Pseudomonadati; phylum Pseudomonadota; class Betaproteobacteria; order Burkholderiales; family Comamonadaceae; genus Delftia; species Delftia sp. ZNC0008. Next base: position 27,192 of record NZ_JTKZ01000871.1, on the reverse strand, counting down.
GGGGATCGGGAATGGGTGTGGTCATAGGAAAAGGGGTGCCGGGCAATCTCTCCGCTGGGAGCAGGTGCCGCGGCCGTATTCATTCATGCCAGACGGCCTTGGCCAGTCCGCAGCGGGCAGCAAGCTGCGCCCACGTCAGGGCGCAAAAAATCCCGGAAGTCCGGGCGGCAGATTGTCGCGCATCATAATCCCGGCCACTGCAGTGACTGCATGGCATGGCCGGGTAATGACATATTGCGCGGCTGTTGCATTTTTTTTGCATTACGGCATGGCCGCTGACGCTTGACAAAGGCTGTCGGCGGAATACTCTGTGCCGCCGTTTCTGCGGCGCGTGATTCCCGTGCGGGAATTTGAAGATTTGAAGGGCGGCATTGATGGGTTCATCGTTGGTCGTGTCGGTGGTGAGCCACGGACATGGCGCTCATATCCAGAGGCTGCTTGAGTGCCTGGCTTCGGCGCGCCTTGCGCCGGTGTCCCGTGTGGTGTTGACGCTCAACATTCCCGAGGCGGAGCCCCAGGCGCCCGTGGCCGGCTGGCCCTTTGCTCTGGAGATCCGGCGCAATGCGCAGCCTCTGGGGTTCGGCTGCAACCACAACCGGGCGCTGGCGAGCGCACGGGAGCCGTTTGTCTGCGTGATCAATCCCGATGTGTTCTGGAGCGAGCAGGAGGAGCCGTTGCAAGACCTTCTGGCGCTGGTGGCCCGTCCGGGACTGGCCCTGGCCTATCCCCCGCAGATCGGTGAAGACGGCGCGCTGCAGGATTTCGAACGGGAGTTGCCATCGCTGTGGAATTTGCTGCGGCGCAAGCTGCGCGGGCGCGTGGAGCGGCGTGTGGAATGGGTGAATGCGGCCTGCCTGGTGCTGGGCCGGGACAGTTGGCTGCGGCTGCGTGGGTTTGACGAAGGTTTCTATATGTATTGTGAGGATGTGGATCTGTGCCTTCGCCTGCGGGTGCTGGGCGGAGAACTCAGGCGCGGCGGTTTGCCTGTGGTCCATGCGGGCCAGAGGGCGAGCCGGCGCAGCCTGCGCCACGGCGCATGGCACGTGGCCAGCCTGCTGCGGCTGTGGAGCCGGCCGGCTTACCGCAAGGCCAGGGCCCTGCCGCAGGCAGCGCTCTCGCTGCGCAGCCTGCGTGGAGAACCATCGTGATCTGGATGTCGGTACTGGCCTTCATGGTCTCCTTCATCGGCTGTGCGCTGCTGCTGCGCTGGGCCCGGCGGTCCGCAACGTCCTCCTACGGATACGACAAGCCTCAGCGTTTCCACATGGGCGAGGTACCCCGGCTGGGGGGCGTGCCCATGTACCTCGGGCTGGCTGTCTCCTGGGGAGTCGGCACCTGGCTGAGCATGCGCGGAGATCCTTCGTCGCTGCGCATGCAGCTGTGGGTCGTCGTATGCCTGGCCGCCATGCTGCCGGCCGTGGTCGGGGGGATCATCGAGGATGTATCGCAGCGCCTGAGCGTGCGCTACCGGCTGGTGCTGACCCTGCTGAGCGCCGTGTTGGCGGTTTTGCTGTGCGGCCTCACCGTGCCCCGGCTCGGCTGGCCCTGGCTGGAACAGGCGCTGGGTCCTGCCATGCCCTGGCTGGGCATGGGCCTGGCGGTGCTGGCGCTGACAGGCCTGCCCCATGCCTTCAACATCATCGACGGCTACAACGGGCTGGCGGGCATGGTGGCCACCATCATCTGCCTGGCGCTGGCCCATGTGGCCTTGCAGGTGGGCGACCGCACGCTGGCCGCCATGCTGGTGACGCTGGCCGCCGCCACCTGCGGCTTCCTGGTCTGGAACTACCCGCGCGGCATGATGTTTGCCGGCGATGGCGGAGCCTATGTCTGGGGCCTGGCGATTGCCCTGGCCAGCATCGCCCTGGTGCAGCGCAATTCCGCAGTCTCTCCATGGTTTCCCATGCTGCTGCTGATCTATCCGGTCTGGGAGACGGTGTTCTCCATCTACCGCAAGCTGATGCGCGGCATGTCGCCGGGCATGGCGGATGCCCTGCATTTCCACCAGCTCATCTATCGGCGCATCGTGCGCGGCGTGTTCGACGATGATCTGGCCCGGCGCATGCTTCGCCGCAATAACCGGACCTCCCCCTATCTGTGGGCCTTCACGCTGCTGACCGTGGTGCCTGCGCTGCTGTTCTGGAGCAATACACCGGTCCTGGTGGGGTTCTGCCTGCTGTTCGTGGTCAGCTACGTGGTGGCCTATCTGGCCATCGTGCGCTTCAAGCTGCCGGGCTGGATGCAGAACAATGGATGATGACCGGGCGCCATGGGCGTTCCGTCATCCGGGCATGCAACACTGCCGCGCAGTTGCGGCACAATGCCCGCCTTGTTGTTGACTACTTCCACGCCCCCGGGCTAGCACCATGAACGATATCCTCTCGATTGCCCCCCGCGACAAGGCCGAAATCCTCGCCCAGGCCCTGCCCTACATCCGCAAGTTCCATGGCAAGACCATGGTCATCAAGTATGGCGGCAACGCCATGACCGATCCGGCCCTGCAGGCCGACTTCGCGGAAGACGTGGTGCTGCTGAAGTTGGTGGGCATGAATCCGGTGGTGGTGCATGGCGGCGGGCCGCAGATCGAGACGGCCCTGAACCGCCTGGGCAAGAAGGGCGAGTTCATCCAGGGCATGCGCGTGACCGACGCGGAGACCATGGAAGTCGTGGAATGGGTGCTGGCCGGCGAGGTGCAGCAGGACATCGTGGGCCTGATCCACCAGGCCGGTGGCAAGGCCGTGGGCCTGACAGGGCGCGATGGCGGCCTGATCCGCGCACGCAAGCTCAAGATGGTCGACAACAAGGATCCGAACATCGAGTACGACGTGGGCCAGGTGGGCGACATCGTCTCCATCGACCCCAGCGTGGTGCGCGCGCTGCAGGATGACGCCTTCATCCCCGTGATCAGCCCCATCGGCTTTGGCGAGGAAAACGAGAGCTACAACATCAACGCCGACGTGGTCGCCAGCAAGCTGGCCACGGTGCTGCAGGCCGAAAAGCTGGTGCTGCTGACCAACACCCCCGGCGTGCTGGACAAGGCGGGCAGCCTGCTGACCGACCTCACGGCGCGCGAGATCGACGCCCTGTTCGCCGACGGCACCATCTCGGGTGGCATGCTGCCCAAGATCAGCGGCGCCCTGGATGCCGCCAAGGCCGGCGTCAACGCCGTGCACATCATCGATGGCCGCGTGCCGCATGCCATGCTGCTGGAAATCCTGACCGACCAGGCCTACGGCACCATGATCCGCAGCCATTGAGGCCCGATGGCGCGGACTTTGCGGTTCGCGTTACCATCGCGCATGGCCCGGGCGTGGTCTGACGGCCTGGGCCGGTCTGCTGCAAGCCGCCTTTGGGCGGCTTTTGTTTTTTAGGTTTGATATGCGTTTGCTTCTTGTGGAAGACGATGTGATGGTGGCCAGCGGCATCAAGCTGGGGCTGTCCGATGCGGGGTATGCCGTGGACTGGGTCGGCAGTGCCGAGCGCGCCCTGGAGGTGCTGGCCCAGGAAGCCTTCGACCTGGCCGTGATCGACATCGGCCTGCCCGGTATCGACGGGCTGGAGCTCACGCGCCGCCTGCGCAGCAGCGCGGTGGAGAGCTCGGCCATGCCCGTGCTGATTCTGACGGCGCGCGACGCGCTGCAGGACCGCGTGCAGGGCCTGGACCAGGGCGCCGACGACTACATGGTCAAGCCCTTCGAGCTTCCTGAACTGCTGGCCCGGCTGCGCGCGCTGCTGCGCCGATCACAGGCAGCCACATCGGCCGTCCTCAGCTTCGGTCCCATCGAGCTGGACACGGCAGGCCGCCGCGCCGGCGCGCGCCAGCCTGCACAAGACGATGAGAGCGAGGGAAAGCTGCTGCCCATCGACCTGGGCCCGCGCGAATGGACCGTGCTGGAATACCTGCTGATCCACGCGCCCAAGCCGGCCAGCAAGGACAAGCTGCTGCAGGCGCTCACGGGCTGGGACCGAGAGATCACGCCCAATGCGGTCGAGGTCTATGTCTCTCGCCTGCGCAGCAAGCTGGAGCCGCACGGCGTGGCCCTGCGCTCCATCCGGGGCTTCGGCTATCGGCTGGAACTCTCGCATACCGTTGCCTGATGCGGACATGGCGCATGGCCCCAGGCGCTGACCGCCCATGACAGCCAATCTGCGACTTCGCCTGCTGGTGCTGCTGGTGGTGCCGCTGACGCTGCTGGCGCTGATGGGCGGCTGGTTCGGCTACCGCTCGGCAGACGAGGCCTCCACCCAGCATGACCAGCGCCTTTTGCGCCTGCTGCCCGCGCTGGCCGACTCCGTGCTGGCACCGTCGATTGCCGAGGGAACGCCGCCGCTGGTCGCGCTGACGCCCGCCATCGAGGAAGTCTTGCGCCAGCGCGGCAACGACGTCGGATATGCCGTGGGCGACCTGCAGGGCCATGTCGTTGCCGGCGACACCTGGATCCGCTTCGATGTGCCTTCCACGCCGCTGGCCGAGTTCCACAGCCAGGAGCATGACGGCCTGACCTACCGCGTGGCCGTCATGCGCGCCGAAACCTATGGCGCCGGTGAAATGGTGCTCGTGCTGGCCGACGGTGGCGACGTACGCCAGCAATGGGTGCGCCAGTTGCTGCTGCATGTGCTGCTGCCCAGCGTTCTGCTGATCGCGGGCGCTGGCATCGCCATCTACTGGTCGGTCAGCCGGGCCTTCCGGCCGCTGCTGACCCTGACCCAGGCTGTGGAGCGGCGCTCGCCGCGCGACCTCAGTCCCATCTCTGAGCACAGCTCGCCGGCCGAGGTCCGCCCGCTGGTGCGCTCGCTCAACCGATTGTTTGCACTGGTCAACGCCCAGGCCGAAGGCCAGCGGCGCTTTGTGGCCGATGCCGCCCATCAATTGCGCACGCCTCTGGCGGCCTTGCAAGCCCAGGTCGAGGCCTGGGCGCTGAGCGCGCAGGCTGCCCAGGCCGAAGCGAGGCGCAAGGGCACCGAGGCCCAGGTGGTGCTCAGCGTGACGCAGATCGAGCAATTGCGCGACGCCACGCGGCGCACCTCGCAGCTGGCACGCCAGTTGCTGGCGCTGTCACGTGCCGACGCCCGCAATGCCGAAGTCCAGCCGCTGCAGCAGGTGGACCTCAAGGACCTGTGCGAAAGCATGCTGGAAATGTTCTTCGACCAGGCCAGCGCCAAGGGGCTGGACTTCGGCCTTGACGTTGCTCCGGCCAGTGTCTGGGGTCACAGCTGGCTGCTGCGCGAACTGGTGTCCAATCTCGTGGACAACGCCATCAAGTACACGCCGCCCGGCGGTAGCGTCACGCTGCGCTGCGGCATGTACCATGGCGCGGTGCAGTCTGCGGATGAGCCGCCAGGGTGGGCCTTCCTGGAGATCGAGGACGATGGCCCCGGCGTGCCCGAGGCCGAGCGCTCGCAGATCACGCAGCGCTTTTACCGCGCCCAGGGTGCGTCCGGCGATGGAACGGGGCTGGGATTGGCGATTGCCGATGAAATCGCCCTGTTGCACCAGGGCACTCTGGCCTTTGGCGCTGGCGCGCAGGGCAAGGGCCTGCTGGTACGCTTGGAGCTTCCATTGCAAATGCCGGCCGTGCTCTCGGAAACAGTAGCAGCGCAGCCAACAGGGACGCGATCCTGACGGTTGCGCTCATGGGGACAGCTTTGTGCGGAGTTGCCGCCGAGGGCTGTGAGAGAATTACTTACAAATAGTTGATCTGCTTATGTCCGAGTCTGAAGTCCTGTCGCCTTTATCCGCTCCTGGCGCTGATGTCGTTTCCGACGAAGCCGCCTCCGCTTCCGCCCCCACGCCTGCGCGCAAACGCCCCAAACCCGGGGAGCGGCGCGAGCAGATCCTTCAGGCGCTTGCGGCCATGCTGGAAAAGCCCGGCGCAGAACGCATCACCACGGCAGCGCTGGCCGCTCACCTGGGCGTCAGCGAGGCGGCCCTGTACCGCCACTTCGCCAGCAAGGCACAGATGTTCGAAGGCCTGATCGAGTTCATCGAGCAATCCGTCTTCACGCTGGTGCAGCAGATCGTCGGGCGGGATGTGCCGGAGGAAGAGCGTCCCGCAGTGGATGGCATGCGCCAGGCCAGCCGCGTGATCTCGCTGGTGCTGCAGTTCGGCGAGCGCAACCCCGGCATGGTGCGCGTCATGGTGGGCGATGCCATCGTCTTCGAGCACGAGCGTCTGCAGGCCCGCATGAACCAGTTCTTCGACCGCATCGAATCCACGCTGCGCCAGTGCCTGCGCCCCGCCGCCGGTGCGCTGGGCTCCTCCGCCCCGACGGTCGATGCCCAGGTCGCCGCCAGCGTGCTGACGTCGTTCGCGCTGGGCCGCCTGCAGCGCTACGCACGCTCGGGTTTCCGCCGCCTGCCGACCGAGCATCTGGAAGCCAGCCTGGCCTTGATGGTCTGAACACGGCCCAGCGGACCCCAGGGTCCGCTCTGCAGCAAAGCCACCCGCTTGCGCCGGTGGCTTTTTTGCGACCAGGGCCTTGCTTCTTCGCGGTGGCAGTGCTCAGCCGGCAAGATTGCGCCGTCGCCTGGCCGGTGCTGTCACGCCCAGCGCCGCAACGATGCGCCCCACCTGGCCTTCCGTAATCCCATGCTCGGCAGCCAGTTGCCGGGCCGTCTTGTCCGTGGCGTAGTCTGCGGCGATACGCTGGTTGCGTAGTGCCTGCAGTGCGCGCGCTGCCCTGGGCAGCTGGAAGTGGGGCAGGCCTCCATACTCACGGGCGAGCTGGAGCAAGGCTTTCACGCCTATGGTGGCCGCATAGGGATGCTCGGGTGTGACCTTGTCCGGCGTGGGAACGTAGATGCGCAGCCCACCCCAGCGCTGCACCAAGGCCATCGTGGGCTGCAGTCCGATCAGGCGCTCGAAGTCCTGCAGCAGGGGCGGGAGCAGATCACTGCAAGTGCCATGGCGCGGGTCAATGGCAGCTGCTCCGGGCGTGGGTATGCCGATGGTGGGGGGCAGGGTAGCAGGCCGAAAGCCCTGGAAGACAGGTGCCGGATGGTGTTCGGAATGCATTTTGGCTGTACGCTCTTGGTTCAAAAGGAAACGGTTCAATGTGAACCATATTCTTGGTCCATAACGAACCACTGTCAAGATTCGCCATGCCTGCAAAACCAGTGACTGATGCGCTTACATCCAACGTTGATGAGGTACTGGCGCGCATGGCTGAAGCCTTGGGACCCGACTGGATGGCGGGCATGGAGGTTCAGCCTGAAACGGTGCGGACCTGGCGCAAGCGCGGGGAAGTGCCAGCACGGCAACTGCTGCGGGCCTCGCAGCGAGCGGGCCGGCCGCTGGAGTATTTCAACGGCACGGGCGCAGCGAAGCCTGGGGCTCGGCATGGTGGGGCGGCCGAAGACGAGTTCACGCAGATCGAGATGCTCGATGCGCACGTCAGCGCAGGGCATGGGGCCGTCAACGGCCCCGACGAGGTGATAGGCCGCTTCGCCTTCCGTTCGTCCTGGCTGCAGTCCAAGGGGCTGGGCAGACACAACGCCAAGATCGTGCGTGCCCGTGGAAGATCCATGGCGGACCGCATCAACGATGGCGACATCCTGCTGGTCAACACCTCGGTCGATACGCTGACCCAGGATGGTGTCTATGTGATCGAGCTGGAGGGTGAGAACTACGTCAAGCTGCTGGAGCGCGACTTCAGCACGGGCGGTGTGCGCATCGTCAGCTACAACCCCGCTTATCCGCCCCAGGTTCTGGAAGGCGAAGCGGCCAACCGGCTGCGCATCTGCGGCCGGGTTCTCTGGCACGGCGGAGAACTCTAGCCCCCGGGCCGCGCCGCCCAGCATCGCTCCAAAGACTTTGCCGCGGGCCTGAGGCCAGCCTGCGCGCTTCCGTCTTCACCCAGCCTTTCTCGTCCTCCTCTTTCGTGCGTCCGTGCCTGCCCGAGCGGCAGGACGTTTGCGCTTGCCTGGCCGTTGGGATGTGCCGGGCCAAGGCACATGTGGCTGGCATCCAGGTCCGCTGCGCCTGAGAAGGCGCGCGCCTGTGGACGCTGAAACCGGGCCTGCATATGCAGGCCTTATTCATTTTTGCCTGCCTCGGCACAGTCACTCCATCGCAACGACGCATCTTTTTCTGCGTCCCCCAACGGAGTGACCCATGTACGCCATCGCACAACTGTTCCTGCTCTTTGCCGCTCATCTGCGGCCCATCGTGGCCGAGGCTGCGGCCAGTGTGGTGGCGGCCTTTCCGGTGCTGCGCTCATGAATGCACTGGCCCAGCATCGCAACGCCATCGTGGCCATCCTGGCCTCGGTGCCGCAGATCGGCGTTGTGCAGGACCGCGAACGCCATGCCGCCAGCGATGCCGAACTGGCAGCCCTGTTCACGTACACGCCGCCTGCAGCAGGCACGGCCCATGTCCGCGGCTGGTGGCTGCGCAGAAGCAGCACGGCCGAGCACGGCAGCAGCACGGCCCGCACGGTAAGCGTGCACCAGTGGACGCTGCATGGCTACCTGGCCATTGCCGACGCCCAGGCCAGCGAGTTGTTGCTGGACGACCTGGTCGAGCAGTTCCGCGCCCTGGTGCGAGCCGATCCGACCCTGGGCGGCGCGTGCCAGCCCGGTCCCCTGGCAGGCAGCGACGACAGCACCGATGGCGTGCAGCTCATGCGTGCCGAGCCTGTGGATTTCGCGGGAGTGCGTTGCCACTCCGTTGTCCTGCAACTCAGAACCTGGAGCTACCTGTGACCTGCACACCCCCGAACCGGGCCTAGACCGGATAACCCGCACCTTTCCCGCAACCCCTGTGGCCCGCGGCGCTGGAGGACGGCGCCCAAGGTCGCGAAACATCTCTTCATCTCTTCAAAGGATTCTCCAAATGGCAGCAAAAATCATGCGCAAGATGGCCCTCCTGGCCCTGGTTGAAACCGTTGTCGGCACGGCTGTCGTACCGCTGGCGGCCAATGCCATGTTGGTCAGCGACGTGACCCTGACCCCCATCGAGGGCGACGTGGTCGAGCGCAACAACATCCGTCCCTTCTTCGGCTCCAGCGGCAGCACCCTGGTCACCGAATACCAGAAGGTGTCGTTCTCCGTGGAATTCGCGGGTGTGGCCGCAGCGGGTGAGCGTCCCGGCGTGACCGACCTGTTGCGTGCGTGCGCCGCCAGCGCCAGCACCGAGACTGGCGTGAAGACAGTCTTCTCTCCCGTGACCGACGGCATCCAGAGCGTGACCATCTACGGCAACGTGGACGGCACCCTCTACAAGATGCATGGTGCACGCGGCGAGGTGGAGTTCAGCACCGATGCCAAGGCCATTCCCAAGTGGAAGTTCGAGTTCACGGGCTCCTTTGTCCCCGCCGTGGATGAGGCCCTGCCGGCTGTGGACTACAGCGACTTCGTCGCTCCTCTGGGCGTCAACAAGACCAACACCCAACTGACCCTCGATGGCCTGGCGGTGGCCTGCAGCGCCTTCAGCTTCAAGTGCGGCAACCAGGTGGTCAAGCGAGACCTGATGAACGTGGACACCGTGGAAATCACGGACCGAAAGTCCACGGGTAGCGTCACCTTCGAGAACACCAGCGTGGCCACCAAGGACTGGATCGGCCTGGCGCGCGCCAGCGCCATCGTGCCCGTCACGCTCAAGCATGGCCCCGGCGCCACCAACACCGTCAGTTTCAAGAGCGCGCGCGCCCAGATCGGCAAGCCGACTTACAGCGACAGCGATGGCGTGCAGATGATCACGATCCCCCTGTCGTTCATTCCCTCCGACGCGGGCAACGACGAATGGTCCATCGAGATCTGACGCCTCACCTCCCTGCCTGACAACTACACATCCAAGGATCACCATGGCCGTCAAGATTTCCGGGCTCAAGCCCACCATCTCCGTTCCCGCAACGCTGTACCTGCCCGTCGATGAGGGCAGGTTCGGAGCCCATCACTTTGCCGTCGTGTTCAAGCGCCTGGGCAAGGCGCGGCGTGACGAGATCAATGAACTCATCGTCGTCGGCAAGCCCGCCACGCAGCCCGATGGCTCGCAGGAGGTACGGCGCATGACCATCCCTGAACTGCTCGACGAAGTGGTTGTGGGCTGGGAGGGGATGCTGGGCGACGAAGGAACACCCGTGCCCTACAGCCGCGACGAGCGCCTGGCGGCCGAGGAGGCCTACCCGGGACTGGAGCAGGCCATGGCCGTGGCCTGGTTCGACGGACTCAACGTGCACCAGCGGGATGCCGCCACAAAAAACTCCGTGGCGCTGTCCGGCATCACCTCGGCCTCGACGGCGCAGACCGCTATCTCGTAGACGACGAGCTGCGCACCCAGTGCGCGCAGATGGGGATCGACCCCGACCGGATGGTGCCCGGCGATCTGCAACGGCAGCACCCCGAGGACTACGAACTGTGGCCGGAGCATGCGATGGCCTGGAGCGTGTACCTCGGCTGCTCCACCCAGTGGCGTAGGACGGCCACGCCCTGGGGCCAGTGGCACTGGGACGGGCTGGATTACGCCGGGGTCGAGATCGTGATGCGCCGCTACGCGGTGCCCGCCGCGCAGCGCGGCGAGGTCTTCGCGCAATTGCAGGTACTGGAGGCGCAGGCGCTGCGCCAGCTCAACCGGGGCTGAGGCATAGGGGCCTCGGCTCCGGCCTTTCAAGACAAACACAAGCGGTCAAGCATACCGAACAGAGATCAGCATGAGTACAGCGGTCAAAAGCATAGGCATCGCCGAGACGCCCAGCCTGAGCGAGCTGCGTGCGCAGAATGCCCAGTTCTCCCAGGAGCTCGACAAACTCCACGGCAAGCTGCAGCAGGCGTATGCCGGCATGTCGCAGTTCGCAGGTGCCTCAACGGACACGGCGCTTGTGTCGGCGCGTGCCAGCGTCGATATCGAGAGCCTGTCTACTTCCATGGGCAAGATTGCAGGCCGCGCCAATGCCATGCTGGAAGTGGCGGGTTCGGCGGCCAAGGTGGGAGAGGCGCTCTACACGGCCAGTGCCCAGACAGAGAATCTGCGTACACGGCTGGACCTTGCCACCGGCGGCAAGGGCGCGCAGGAACTGGCCTATGTCACGGCCCTGGCCGATCGGCTGGGCCTGCAGCTCAATGCCACCGGCCAGGCCTACGCCGACTTCGCCACCAAGGCGCGAGGTACGGCGCTGGAGGGCGCGCAGGTGCAGACCATCTTCACGGGGATTGCCTCGGCCAACGCGGCCATGGGCCTTTCCGTGGAGCAGGGCAATGCCTCGTTGGCAGCCGTACTCGACCTGATGGGCAAGGGGACGATAGGCGCGTCGGACTTCAGCGAGAAACTGGGACATATCCCGGAGGCGGCGCTGGTCGGCGCTCAGGCCCTGGGTGTGACACAGGAGCGGTTCTCCCAGATGCTGCAGACCGGCGAGGTCGTGACGCAGGACTTTCTGCCCCGTTTCTCGCAGGCGCTGCAAAGCTCCCTGGGAGAGGGGACGGACAAGGCGGCGGACAGGCTGGATGCCGGCACCCAACGCATGGCCAACGCCTGGGACAAGCTCAAGTCCGCCGTGGGAGATTCCGGCATCAGCCATATGATCTCCTTTGGCATGAATGCAGCGGCCAACGACATGAACGCCTTTTCGGAGTCTATGTCGCGCGCGCGTGACAACGGGTCGGGCTTCCTGGGCCAGATCAGCAGCGGGCTGGGAAACATCGCCGGGCGCGCGGTGGGCTTGCAATACATCAGCACGGCCTTCCAGTCGAATGCGGAAAAGGCAGCCTATCTGGCCAAGGAGCTTCCGCGCGCCAGGGCTGAATTGGAGATGCTGCAGGCCAAGGGGGCAGCCACATCGCGCAATGTATGGGTGCGCACGGCCCATGACGATGCCCAGCGGCTGGTCGAAAAATTGCAGCAGGTGCAGCGCGAATTGATGGCGGCACAGGGTCAGCGCAATGCAGGCGGCGGCCGCGGGTTCATCAATCCGCCGCTGGTGGGACAGCCACAGCCGCAGGAGCAAAGCAAGAAAACCGATGCGCCTGCGCAGAAGAAAGAGCCGCCTGCGGTACCCCGCACCGTCAGCTACGCACCACCGGCCGTGCCAGCCAGAACGCAGCAGGACGATGAGGAGCTCAAGCGCGATCAGGAACTGCAGAAAAGGCAGCAGGAGGTGGCGCAACTCGTCAAGGAACACCAGGCCAAGGCCGAACTGGCTGAAAAGAACCTGGACCTCGCCCGGCAGGAAACGCGCGCGATTGGCCTGACCGGTGAGGCGTTGGGACAACTGCGCCAGGAGCAGGTCGAGAAGACCATCGCGGAGATGGAAGACAACGCGGCCGGGCAAGAGAGTGTCCGCTGCTCCAGGGAGGTCGCCGAGGCCGTTGGCAAAGAGGCCGAGGCCACGCGCGAACTCGCCCGGGTCAAGGGCTACAACGAGTCTGCCAGCAAGGTGGACGAGTACACCAAAAGCGTGAAGGCGGCCAGTGAGGCGGTGCAGTTCGAGCAGTCTCTGGCAGCCATGTCGGAACGCGACCGCAAGATCGCGCTGGAGCAGTACCAGGTCGCGATCGAGCTCAAGAAAAAGCTCGAAGACATCTCGGCCAAGAATCCGGATGATGCGGCTGGCGCCCAGAAACTCAAGGACGACGCCACGGCCGCAGCCAACCAGGCCAAGGCCAATGTTGCCGAACGTGTCCGCATGCAGGAGACCCAGAAATCGGTCGACCAGATGGACGAGATGTTCCGCAAGGGCTTCACGGACATGCTGGCCAACGGCACCGAAGGCTGGCGTACCTTCACCAAGAGCCTGAGTGCGACGTTCAAGGCCTCTGTGGCCGATGAGATGTACAAGGCGTTTGCGCGGCCGTTTCTCGTGCCTGTCTTCGCTCAGCTCAGGGGGTTCGTCGGCAACTTCCTCGGTCAAGGCGGTGCTCCGGGAACAGCGGGCGCTGGTGATGCGCAGGGCACGGGCCTGGGCGGTGGATTGACGGACTGGTCCACCTGGGGCACCTCGGCGCAGAAGTACCTGAATGAATCCGCACTCAAGCTCATGTCCAATGGCTGGAACATGGCCGGTGAAGCACTGCAGGACCTGGGCAAGACCGTGGGCCGGTTCGACACCTGGCTGAAAGACATTCCCGGTTTCCAGGGAGGGATTGGCTCTGCTGCCGGTTACCTGGGAAGCCTGTACAGCCTGTCCCAAGGACAGTACGGAGCCGCTGTGGGTCAGGCGGTGGGAACCTGGATCCTTCCGGGCATCGGCTCGATGATCGGCAGCTTCCTAGGTGGAGCGCTCGACAAGGCCTTCGGCTCCCGCGGCGCCAACCATGGCGGCGCGGCCTACAGCACGGCCGGCATTGGCAATGACAAGGCGGCCGAGCAGCTGTTCGGCCGCGCGGCAGGCGACTGGTACGACGATCTGACACGCCGCCACAGCGATGGCATCGAAAAGCAGCTCAAGACCAGTCTGGACGGACTGGCCCTGGTCTACGGATCCCTGGGCAAGTACGCCACGGGCGGAGTGCGCGACATCGACTTGGTGGGCGGCTTTGCCGCCAACGGAAAGTACACCGACGAGGACGCCTACGGCTACGCCAAGATCATCGACAAGACGACCGGCATGATCCTGGCCGGCTTCGAGAACCGCTCGCTGGGCAACAACCCGGAAGAGGCCTACAAGGCCTTCCTGGGCCAGACCGGTTCCCTGCTGGTGTCCGAACTCAAGAAGGCGGACCTGCCCAGCTGGATGCGCACCACGCTGGACTCGCTGGGCGAAGCACCCAATGTCGAGGCGTTGCAGGCCGCCTTCCAGACCATCGACCTGATCGGCCGCTCCTTCGAGGAACTGGGCAAGAAGATCACGGGCTTTGCCGACCTGACCGACCTGGCCTTCGAGTCCCTGATCAAGGCTTCGGGCGGCATCGAGGCGCTGAATACCAACGCGGGCAGCTTCTACCAGAACTTCTACAGCGAGGATGAGCGCAAGACCATCGCCAAGCGCGAGGTGGGCAGCAAGCTCAAGGACCTGGGCGTGGACATCGACCTGGATGCCGACGACGCCCAGGCCCGGTTCCGCAAGCTGGTGGAGGACAAGCTCAAGGCAGCCAACTCCGAGGAGGCGAATGCCAAGGTATTGAAGGACGCCATCTCGAAGGTCCAGGGCACGCAAGGCCTCAAGGACATGGCCAAGACTGGCGCCTTCAAGGACTGGGCCAGCTCCACCCTGGGAGAAGGTTCGGGCGATATCGGGAAACTCGCGGCTGATCTCGAGAACCTGGCAAACACCAGCACGTCGCTGGCCGACTTCACTGCCGGTATGGACAAGCTGATCGGCAATATCGGCGGCACCGGCAAGTCTTCGGCCGAGACCGCTGCCGAGCTGCTCAAGCTCAACGACACGTTCAAGGCCGTTACCAAGACATCCGAGGATGCTGCGGCGGCTTCGGCCAAACAGGCGGAGGAAGCCAAGCGCAAGCAGGAGGAGCAGGCGCAGGAGGCGAAGAAGAAGAACGAGGCCGATACGGATGCGGCGTGGAGCCTGCTGCAGCGTTCCGTCGATGCGGAGCGCTCGGCCATACAGGCACGCATCGATGTCGCGCAGGAGCGCGTGGATACCGAGCGCGCCCTCATGGACACCTTGCGCGGGCATGTCGTCGAACTGCGCGGCCAGATCGAGAGCACCCAGGCCATGGCCTTGGCCAGAGCCAACGAGGTCATTGACCAGGCACTGGCTGCGTACCGGCGCACGGGCTATCTGCCCGAATCGGCTGACATCGGCGAGGCCGTCTCGGCTGCGCGCGGCGGTATTTCCTCGGGCAACTTCCGCTCGCGCCTGGACTATGAGGCCGCGCAGTTGATCCTGGCCAACAAGCTCGAAGTGCTGCATGACGCGGCGGGCGAGCAGCTGTCTGCCGATGAATTGATTCTGGAGCAGGAAAAAAGCCAGGTCGATGCGTTGGACCGGCTGCTCAAGACCGAGAAGGAGGCGCTGGACATAGCGCGTGGCATCGACACGCGGCTGCTGTCGTCCGATCTCGCATGGGCGGAATTCCGCGCGGCACTGCTCAAGGAGAGTGTAGGCCATGGCAGCGCAGGCGATCTGGACGGGGCTGACGGCAAGAGCGAAAGCGGCTTCGGCCCTGGCGGTGGAGATGGTTCAGGCGCTGATCGGGCAAAGCGCATCGCTGAGACCTATCGCAGGTACGAGGGGACTGGGGATGTCGCAGGCTTGGTGCGAGATATCAAGGCGGCTGGCGGGACGGCAAAAGATATCGCGAATCTGGGAGGCTATGCGCTGGGCGACGTGAATGCTGTTCTAGACCAGATGGGAATCCCCCGATTCGCGCGAGGTGGCGATCACGCCGGAGGCGTGCGCATGGTCGGCGAATTGGGGCCTGAGCTGGAATTCACCGGCCCATCGCGCATCTACAGCGCACAGAGAACCCAGCAACTGTTCGCCGGAATGGGGGGCGGTGAAACATCCAGGCAGATCCAGGCATTGCATCAGTTGATCTTTGACATAGGCCGTCAGCAGATTGTGCTGTTGCACAGCATGGAGGGCTTGGCACGCAAGGCCGATGCGTTGGGTATCAAGCGGAGGGTCGCAGCATGAGCACGAATGGCGCATTCACGAAAGGCATGGGCTTTCTGCCTCCCATCGCCGTCACGCTTTCCAATATGACAACAAACGTTGCACCCAGTGAACTGGCGCCCTGGATGGTCAACAAGACGTATGCCCTGGGTGACGAGATCATTGACGTCACAGGACTCATTTGGCGATCCCTGGTCGCAGGCAATACGGGCAATGCTCCAGCAACGTCCGAAGGGAAATGGCAACGGCGCGGTGTGGAAAACCGCTTGCGCATGTTCGATGCAAGTCTGGGTTCCTACACGGAGGCTGACGACCTGATTGAGGTGCAGATCAAGCCAGGTTGCATCGTGACGGATATCGAGCTGCTGGGTATTCAGGCTCACACGGTCCAAGTGCTGATGCGCGATCCCGTCGATGGCGACGTATTCGACAGTGGCGCGCAACTCATGCTCAAGCCGTCGGGCAACTCCCACTGGAACTATTTCTTCGCCCCCATCGCTCGCGAACACAAGTTCTCCCTTACGGGTCTGCCGGCATACACCCAGGCCACCATCACGATTCGCATCAGCAACCGTGGGGCCAAGGCGCGCTGTGCGGAGGCAGTCATCGGTCGTGCCGTGTGGCTGGGCAACACACAGTGGCGACCCTCCATCAGTTTTGACGACTGGAGCCTCAAGAAGCGCGACGACTGGGGGGGCTGGGTAGCCGAGCCCGGCGCATACAGCGATCGCCTGAAGCTGCAGGTACTCGTTCACGGCACGCAGTACGAGCGCGTGCGCAACGAAATCTTGGCGTACCGCGCCAGGCCGGTCGTATGGATAGGTGCGCGAGGCTACAGCGTGCTCACCACGTATGGCTACATCACGGGCTTCGACCAGGTACTGGTGGCCCATGGCTTCTCCGATTGCAACCTAACCATTGAAGGACTGGAAGACGATGAACTTCACGCAACCACCTGATCCACCGGATGAAGGAGTGTCGATACCCAACCGACGAACCGACCCGCAGGATGTATTCGACGTCAAGACTGATGTCTACCTGAATTGGCTTTCCGGCTTCAGAAGCTGGACAGCGGGTCTGGCCGGTTGGCTGAAGACCTTTCTTGCGGAACTAGTCCAGGCACTGCAGACAGTTGAAGCCAATAAGAACGCCGCCCAGGCTGCCGCCGCAGCTTCGGCCACTAGCGCACAGAACGCCGCCTTGGTCGCCGGGGCGCAGCGCTGGGAGCCGGGCAACTATGCCCAGGGCGATGCAGTCTGGTCGCCTATCTCGCTGCTGACCTATCGGCGTGTACAAGTGGGGCTCTCAGCCAGCGCCATTGACCCCGCACAGGACCCTGCCGGCTGGCGGCTGTCAGGCTCTCCCATGTCGATGCCGCAGCAGGATCTGACCTCAGCTGGGCCGCACCAGCTCATCGTCGGCATGCACTATCTGGTCACGCATCCCCTGTGCGTGTGCCTGATGCCTGCAGGCGCCGCGCCTCAGGACCAGTTGCGCGTCACCAACCGCTCCAACGCCCTGACGCCCGTGCTGCGCCGCAACGGCGGCAAGTTCTCCGGCATCGAGGACGACTTGGTGCTGGATTCGCGCTTCGCCGACCGCACCTTTACACAAACCGCAACCCTGGGGTGGATCTGATGCTTTCGTTCAATACCTTGTATGGCCAACCGGCTGCGCTCATGCGCCGGCGCATCTGGAGCGGCGAGGAGCGCAAGCTGCCTGCAGCCAGTGTGCGCGTGGAAAACATGTTCAAGGCGCACCAGGGCTTCCTGCCGAATTTTTCGTTAGGGGTTCCAACTCGAGCAGTGTGGAACGGCCGCGTGTATGCCGTCGCCACTGCCACGACGCTCTACACGACACCGGACCTGCGCACCATCACGTCCAGGTTTGTGACGACCGGGACGATCCAGGGCTTGGCACAGCACAACGGCACCATCGTCGTCAGCTATGTCGATGGATCGCAATACGGCCTGCGCGCGAGCACGAATGATGTGTCGTTCACGGCGCCCGCTGGCGCTCAAGCCGTGGCCGCGATCAGCCGGGCCGGTGGGTTCTTTTTTGGTCAGCAGACGTCGACCGGCCTCTCCTACTGCTACAGGTCCGTCGCAGGGACAGATACCTGGCTGAACACGCCCATGCCTTCGGGAGACCCATGGCATAAATTCCTTTTCAACGGGTCTGCTTATCTGGCATTGTCTGGAGCAGGCCCCTCCTGGATCAACGCTGCAGTGTCAGACTCCGGGGCCTCGTTCATCAGCTCCACCGGGTTCAACGCGCTGCGCAACACGGTATCAGCAGCATCGGCCGCGCTCAATCAGGGCATTGCGGTCGGCACAAAGTTCGTGCTGTTTGGTGCGGTGGGGAAGCGGATGTGGACGGCAACGTCCGAAGATGGGCACAACTTCGACCTGAAGGTCCAACTGCTGCCCCTGCTTGATGGAGAAGATGTCCAGAGCATCACGAGCGCAATCGTGCTGGACGGCGTGATCTATGCGCGGGCCGTGACGCTGGACAACGCCAATGCGAGCCGCTTACGCCTTGTGGCCTCATACGACGCTGGGGCGAACTGGCGCTTGTTCCCCCCAGCATTCGTCCCTCGAACAGGGGTAGTCGATGTGACAACCCCCATCTTTGCCCTGGAGCCTGGTAAGGGCTTGTTTCTCGGGACCCAAGGCATGGGACTGCTATCCGACGTCGACAACGACCGTGAGTTCTACTACGAACAGGGGGCCGCATGAATTACGAATATGACCTGTGGGGTTGGTATGTGGGCATGGCCACGTCGCCCAGCGAGCGCACGACCACGCTGCCGCCTGACAACATGCAGACCCACGACGCACCGGGCCGTCCGCGCAGCAACTTCACGGGCCTGGCCTGGGTCGAACTGCCTTATGAGGCCCTGCCCGAGCCGGTGCCCGAACCCGCGATGCCGGAGATCGTCATCACCGGCATCGCGGCCGACAAGGAGGACTTTGTACATACTCCCGACTTTACCGATGCGACGGTGCCGGTAGGCGCCACGCTGGCCTTCTCTGCCGAGCTGCGGGCAGGCGCGCAGGTGTTGGCCAAGGATGACAGCTTTCGACTGCCCATCCGGTCGCGCGATGGCCGCGAGCGCGTGGTGCTGGCCTCCATGGCCAAGGGCTTCATCCGTTTCTCTGTCCACTTCGAAGACAGTCGGGTCTGGGAAGTGACCGAAGCCATGGTCAATTCCGACCTTCCTCCCGAACGCCACATGCGCTTCAAGGGCATCAAGGTATTTGCCGTGGAGGCATGACTTGCTCTGAGGCGTGACAACCAACCAAGCCGGCACCTGCCGGCTTTTTTGCGCCTGCCCACAAGCTAGGTGTTTTCCCCCGCATGTCTTCGCCGCGACAAGCTTTCCATGCAAAATAGCACGAACGTTCGTTTTAACAAGAATTTCGCATGTCCAGCGTTTCCGCCCCACGCCGCACCGCTCGCTCTCCGACCAACTCCAATGCCGATCCCAAGGCCGGCTCTTCCGTGCACGAAGCGGCTGCGCCCGCGCCGCGCCGCGCGCTGCACAAGGGTCAGCAGACCAAGGCCACCATTGTGGAGGCTGCCCTGAACCTGGCCACGCACATCGGGCTTGAGGGCCTGTCCATAGGCGCTCTGGCCGAGCTGACGGGCATGAGCAAGTCGGGCGTGTTCGCGCATTTTGGCTCGCGTGAGGAGCTGCAGATTTCCGTGGTGCATGAGTACCACGACCGTTTCGAGCAGGAAGTGTTCTTTCCGGCGCTTCAGGCGCCGCGCGGCGTGGCGCGTCTGCGGGCGCTGTTCGACAACTGGATGAAGCGCACCTCCATCGAGCTGGACTCGGGCTGCATCTATATCAGCGGCGCCGTGGAGTTCGACGACCGCACGGGGCCGGTGCGCGATGCGCTGACGGCCTCGGTGCAGACCTGGCACGCAGCCATGCGCCGCACCATCGTGCAGTGCCGCGAATGCGGCGACCTGCGTGCCGACCTGGACGAGAACCAGCTGCTGTTCGAGATCCACGGCCTGATCCTGGCCCTGCATTACGAGGCGCGCTTCCTGCGCAACGAAGGCTCCATGCAGCGCGCCATCGACGGCTTCGAGAGCATTCTGGCGCGCTACGCCAGCCCGACCTGATTTTTCAGTTTCACCGTTTTCACCGCATCCACTGCAAACCCCGCCAACACAGGAGAAGACAAATGCCCAGCTACAACCCGCCCCTGCGCGACATGCAATTCCTCATGCACGAGGTGTTCAAGGTCACGGATGACTACCGGCAGATGACGGCGCATGCCGAGGTCGATGCCGACACCATCAACGCCGTGCTGGAAGAGGCGGGCAAGTTCGCGGCCAATGTGACGTTTCCGCTGAACATCAGCGGCGATGCCGAGGGCTGCGTGCTGAACAAGGAAACCCACGAGGTCACCACGCCCAAGGGCTTCAAGGAGGCCTACCAGAAGTACGTGGAAGGCGGCTGGCCTTCACTGTCCTGCGACACGGCCTATGGCGGCCAGGGCCTGCCCTTTGCGGTGAACTCGGCGCTGTACGAGATGCTCAACAGCGCCAACCAGGCCTGGACCATGTACCCCGGGCTGTCGCACGGCGCCTACGAGGCCCTGCATGTGCATGGCACGGAAGAGCAAAAGAAGCTGTACCTGCCCAAGCTGACCAGCGGCGAGTGGACCGGCACCATGTGCCTGACCGAGCCCCATTGCGGCACCGACCTGGGACTGCTGCGCACCAAGGCCGAGCCCGTGGCCGGCGCGCCCGAGGGCACCTACAAGATCACCGGCAACAAGATCTTCATCAGCGCTGGCGAGCACGATTTCACAGAGAACATCGTCCATCTGGTGCTGGCCCGCCTGCCCGATGCGCCCCCGGGCTCCAAGGGCATCAGCCTGTTCGTGGTGCCCAAGTTCGTGGTCAAGGCCGATGGCTCGCTGGGCGAGCGCAACCCCATCTTCTGCGGTGCGCTGGAGCACAAGATGGGCATCCATGGCAATGCCACGGCTCAGATCAATATCGACGGCGCCATCGGCACCCTGGTGGGCCAGCCGAACAAGGGCCTGCAGGCCATGTTCGTGATGATGAATGCCGCCCGCCTGGGCGTGGGCAACCAGTCGCTGGGCCTGACCGAGGTGGCCTACCAGAACGCCCTGGCCTATGCCAAGGACCGCCTGCAGATGCGCAGCCTGTCGGGAACCAAGGCCAAGGACAAGCCGGCCGACCCCATCATCGTCCACCCCGACGTGCGTCGCATGCTGCTGACGGCCAAGGCCTATGCCGAAGGCGGCCGCGCGCTGGTGACCTACTGCGCCTTCCTGATCGACAAGGAGTTCAACCACCCCGACGAAAAGGTGCGCAAGGACAGCGCCGAGCTGGTGGCGCTGCTGACGCCCATCGTCAAGGCCTTCATCACCGACAACGGCTGGACGGCCACCACCATGAGCCAGCAGGTCTATGGCGGCCATGGCTTCATCACCGAATGGGGCATGGAGCAGTTCGTGCGCGATGCGCGCATCAACATGATCTATGAAGGCACGAACGGCATCCAGGCGCTGGACCTGCTGGGCCGCAAGGTGCTGGGCAACCAGGGCGCATCGCTCAAGAAGTTCGGCAAGCTGGTGGCGCAACTGGTGGAGGAAGAGGGCGTCAACGAGAAGATGGCCGAGTTCATCAATCCCATCGCCTACCTGGGCGACCAGATGACCAAGTTCACCACCGAGATCGGCTTCAAGGGCATGCAAAACCCCGACGAGGTGGGCGCCGCCTCTGTGGACTACCTGCGTGTGGCGGGCCACCTGGTGTTCGGCTACTTCTTCGCCCGCATGGCCCAGGTGGCGCTGCGTGAAATCGCCAAGGGCAACACCGACCCGTTCTACCAGGCCAAGCTGCAGACCGCGCGTTTCTACTTCGCCAAGCTGTTCCCCGAGACCGCGACGCTGATGCGCACGGCCCGCGCAGGCAGCAAGTCCCTGATGGACACGGACGCGGCGCTGGCCTGAACGGCTTCACTCCAACATGGGAGCACGGGCTGTGCGCATCAGCGTGGCCTGTGCGCCTTTCTAGGCGAAAGGGGTTTGAAATGAAGGCATATCAAGCACTGGCAGCAATGGTGCTGGGCCTCGCGGCCGTCGCGGCGCAGGCGCAGATGACGCCCGTGGGCCTGTGGAAGAGCGTGGACGACAAGAGCGGCGAAGCCAAGTCCGAGATCCGCGTGGCCGAGAACGACGGCGTGGTCACGGGCCGCATCGAGCAGATCCTGCGCAAGGGCGCCGATCCGGCCGCCACCTGCACCGAATGTTCTGACGACCGCAAGGGCCAGCCGCTCAAGGGGCTGGAGATCATCCGCGGCGCCAAGAAGGCCGAGGGCAAGGACGTCTGGGAAGGCGGCAAGATCCTCGACCCCGAAAACGGCAAGACCTACACCCTGCGCCTGACGCCCATCGAGGGCGGCGCCAAGCTCGAGGTGCGCGGCTCCATCGGCCCCTTTGGCCGCACCCAGACCTGGGTGCGCGTGCAGTAAACCATTCCGGAAGGCGGCCGCAGCGGCCACCTCCCTCCCACTTGTGGAACATCCATGTCCCGATTCAATGTGAAGAAAGTCGCCGTGCTCGGCGCTGGCGTGATGGGTGCGCAGATCGCGGCCCATCTGGTCAATGTCAAGGTGCCCGTGGTGCTGTTCGACCTGCCTGCCAAGGAAGGCCCGAAAAGCGGCATCGCCGAGCGCGCCATCGCCAACCTCAAGAAGCTCAAGCCTTCGCCCATCGGCGTGGCCGAGGACGCGGACCTGATCCAGCCCGCCAACTACGAGGAGCACCTCAAGCTGCTCAAGGGCTGCGACCTGATCATCGAGGCCATTGCCGAGCGCATGGACTGGAAGCTCGACCTGTACACCAAGATCGCGCCCCATGTGGCCAAGCACGCCATCGTGGCGTCCAACACCTCGGGCCTGTCCATCACCAAGCTGTCCGAGGCGCTGCCCGACGCGATCAAGCCGCGCTTTTGCGGCATCCACTTCTTCAACCCGCCGCGCTACATGCCGCTGGTGGAGCTGATCGCCACGCCGACCACGCAGCCCGTGGTGCTGGACCAGCTCGAAGCCTTCGTCACCAGCGGCCTGGGCAAGGGCGTGGTGCGCGCCAAGGACACGCCCAACTTCATCGCCAACCGCATCGGCATCGCCGGCATGCTGGCCACGATGAAGGAGGTCGAGAACTTCGGACTGACCTTCGACGTGGTCGATGACCTCACCGGCAAGAAGCTGGGCCGCGCATCCAGCGGCACCTTCCGCACGGCCGACGTGGTGGGCCTGGACACCATGGCCCATGTGATCAAGACGCTGCAGGACAACCTCAGCGCCGAGACCGATCCCTTCTACGCCAGCTTCGGCACGCCGCCCGTGCTGGCCAAGCTGATCGAGCTGGGCAACCTGGGCCAGAAGGCGAAGAAGGGCTTCTACAAGAAGGTCGGCCGCGACATCCTGCAGTTCGAGCTGGACAGCGAGGACTATGTGCCCGCAGGCGGCAAGGCCGACGAGGTCTATGGCCGCATGCTCAAGAAGCCTGCTGCCGAGCGCCTGAAGCTGCTGCGCAATGCCGAGGGGGCGCAGGGCCGCTTCCTGTGGGCCATCCTGCGCAACAGCTTCCACTACGCGGCCATCCACCTGGAGAGCATTGCGGAGTCCGCACGCGACGTGGACCAGGCCATGCGCTGGGGCTTCGGCATGAAGCAGGGCCCGTTCGAGCTGTGGCAGGAAGCCGGCTGGCTGGAAGTGGCGAAGATGGTCCAGGAGGACATCGATGCCGGCAAGGCATTGAGCAAGGCACCTCTGCCCAAGT
Source organism: Delftia sp. ZNC0008 (assembly GCF_000799035.1). Lineage (NCBI taxonomy): Bacteria > Pseudomonadati > Pseudomonadota > Betaproteobacteria > Burkholderiales > Comamonadaceae > Delftia > Delftia sp. ZNC0008. The sequence goes on along the minus strand of NZ_JTKZ01000871.1, from coordinate 3,841 downwards.
GGGTCTTCGAAGGCCCGGTGGCCGAGGCCGGCGGCGTGCACACGGCGCAGGGCTCGTGGAGCCCTGCCAAGGGCCAGTTCGTGCCCCGCCGCGTGCTGCCCGTCTACGAGCGCCAGATCTTCCCCGAGAAGCTGCTGGGCGAAGACAGCCTGCCCGACTGGAAGACGGCAGGTACCACGATCGCCGAATCCAAGGCGCTGCGCACCTGGACGCTGGACGGCCAGATCCTGATCGCCAGCATCAAGAACAAGATGCACGCCATCAGCCCCGAAGTCATGGAAGCGCTGATGGAGGCCGTGGACGTGGCCGAGACCGACTTCCAGGGCATGGTCATCTGGTCGGGCGATGCGCCGTTCAGCGTGGGCGCTGACCTGGAAGCCACCATGCCGGCCTTCGTGATCGGCGGCGCCGACGCCATCGAAAGCGTGGAGCAGGAGCTGCAAAACCTGATGCTGCGCATCCGCTACGCCCAGGTGCCCGTGGTTGCGGCCATCCATGGCATGGCGCTGGGCGGCGGCTGCGAGCTGGCTGTGTACAGCGCACGCCGCGTGGCGCATATGGAAAGCTACATCGGCCTGGTGGAAGTCGGCGTGGGCCTGGTGCCCGGCGCGGGCGGCCTGACCTACATCGCGCGCCGCGCGGCAGAGAACGCCGCCACCAGCACGGGCAAGGACCTGCTGCCCTTCCTGACCGAAGGCTTCACGGCCGCGGCCATGGCCAAGGTGGGCACCAGCGCCATCGAGTCGCGCAAGCTGGGCTACCTGCTGGACAGCGACCTCATCGTGCCGCACAAGGACGAGCTGCTCTTCGTCGCCATCAACGAGGCCAAGTCCATGGCCGCAGGCGGCTGGCGCGCGCCGCTGCCGCGCAGCTTCCCCGTGGCGGGACGCAGCGGCGTGGCCACCATCAAGGGCTCGCTGGTCAACATGCGTGACGGCGGCTTCATCAGCGAGTTCGACCAGCATGTGGCCAGCCTGATCGCCAACGTGGTCTGCGGCGGCGACGTGGATGCGGGCACCCTGGTGGACGAGGCCTATCTGATGAAGCTCGAACGCAAGGCGTTCTGCCACCTGATCGGCCATCCGAAGACCCATGAACGCATTCTCGGAATGCTGAACACCGGCAAGCCCGTCCGCAATTGATATGCCCCCCCTGAGTCGCTTCGCGCCTTCCCCCCAGGGGGACGACAGCCTCGCGGCGGGGCGGCCCTTGCTTGCTGTCCCTGACTTGGGACATGCGTGCGTTGCGGGCCGCGAATAACTGAGATCTAGGAGCAATCTCCATGAAACAAATCCAAGACGCCTACATCGTCGCCGCCACGCGCACGCCCATCGGCAAGTCGCACAAGGGCTTTTTCCGCAACTACCGTCCCGACGACCTGCTGGCGACCACGCTGAAGGCCGCGCTGGCCCAGGTGCCGGGGCTGGACCCGGCTGCCATCGAGGACATCATCTGCGGCTGCGCCATCCCCGAGGCCCAGCAGGGCCTGAACGTGGCGCGCATCAGCGCCGTGCTGGCGGGCCTGCCCACCAGCGTGGGCGGCATCACCGTGAACCGCTTCTGCGCCTCGGGCCTGTCGGCCGTGGCCATGGCGGCGGACCGCATCCGCGTGGGCGAGGCCGACGTGATGATCGCGGCCGGCGTCGAGAGCATGAGCATGGTGCCCATGATGGGCAACGCGCCCTCGCTGTCGCCGTCCATCTTCGAACGCGACGGCGACGTGGGCATTGCCTACGGCATGGGCCTGACGGCCGAGAAGGTGGCCCAGCAGTGGAAGGTCTCGCGCGATGCGCAGGACGCCTTTGCGCTGGAGTCGCACCGCCGTGCCCTGGCCGCGCAGCAGGCCGGCGAGTTCAAGGACGAGATCACGCCCATCGAGGTCACTGACCGGAGCCTGGACCTGGCCAAGGGCGAGCCCGTGGTGCGCACGCGCACCGTGGAGTTGGACGAGGGCGCACGCCCCGACACCAGCCTCGAAGGCCTGGGCAAGCTGCGCACCGTGTTCGCGGCGCGCGGCTCGGTGACGGCCGGCAACAGCTCGCAGACCAGCGATGGCGCAGGCGCGCTGATCCTGGCCAGCGGCGCCGCCGTGCAGCGCTTCGGCCTCACGCCGCTGGCGCGCTTCGTGAGCTATGCCAGCAAGGGCGTGCCGCCGGCCATCATGGGCATCGGCCCCATCGAAGCCATCCCGGCCGCGCTGCGCTATGCGGGCCTCAAGCAGGACGACATCGACTGGTTCGAGCTCAACGAAGCCTTTGCCGCCCAGTCGCTGGCCGTGGTCAACACGCTGGGGCTGGACCCCGCCAAGGTCAATCCCATGGGCGGCGCCATCGCCCTGGGCCACCCGCTGGGTGCCACAGGCGCCATCCGCTCGGCCACCGTGGTGCATGCGCTGCGCCGCAAGCAATTGCGCTACGGCATGGTGACGATGTGCGTCGGAATGGGCCAGGGCGCCGCCGGCATCTTCGAGCGGGTCTGACCGTTGCTCAAGGCCCCGTTCGCGGGGCTTTGTCTTTTTCGCTCATCCCATTTTTTCCCATCCATGCGAGCCGGCACAGAAACGGCACCGACCAGGAGACAGCCATGGAACAACACCAACTCAGCAGCGACGGCGCCACGCTGGCGCTGCGCGTCTACACGCCCGCTGGCCCGCCACGCGCCAGCGTGGTCATCGGCGGGGCCATGGGGGTGCGCCAGGCCTTCTACGAGGCCTTTGCCACCTGGCTTGCGGGCCAGGGCTATCGGGTGACCAGCTTTGACTACCGGGGCCATGGCGATTCCCTGCAAGGCTCTTTGCGCCAGGTGCGTGCCGACCTGTGCGACTGGGCGCGCGACTACGAGGCGGTCATCGCCCATGCCAAGGCGCAGCTGCCGGACCAGCCGCTGTTCCTGATCGGCCACAGCCTGGGCGCCCAGCTGCCGGGCCTGCTGCGCTCCCCGCAGCTGGTGGACGGCCTTTTGAGCATTGCGGCCGGCAGCGGCTACTGGCGCGACAATGCGCCCCGCCTCAAGCGCCTGGTTCCCTATTTCTGGCATGTGCTGGTGCCCGTGGCCACGCGCCTGTGCGGCTACTTTCCGGGCAGGCGCCTGCGCAAGGTGGGCGACCTGCCGGCCGGCGTCATGCTGCAGTGGCGCCGCTGGTGCCTGAATCCGCGCTACAGCGTGGGTGCTGAGGGCGAGGCCGCCGCGCGCAGCTACGCCGCCGTGCGCTTTCCGGTGATGGCGCTGTCCATGAGCGACGACGAACTCATGACCTGGCGCGGCACCGAGCACCTGTTCGCGCTCTACGCCAATGCCCCCAGCCGCATCGAGCGCATCGAACCCAAGGCCCTGCAGTTGCGGCGCATAGGGCATTTCGGCTTCTTCCGCGCCGATATGCGCGACGCGCTCTGGGGCCGGGCCGTGGACGTGTTCTCGGGCTGGACCAAGGCGCCGGCCGCCGCGGCCCACCCGCGCTTTCCCTCACCCGCAGAGTCGCCGGCTTGACGGACGCGGGCGCCGCTTGCCATCACACTCGTTTGCCATGAGCACAGACATCCATCCTCTCGACCAGGCCGTGGCGCTCACGCCCACCGGCGCCGTGGGCCACTACCAGGGCCAGACCACGCAGGACTACTGGAACATGGTGGGCCCGTACGGCGGCATCACCGCCGCCGCGCTGGTGCGGGCCATCCAGCAGCATCCGCTGTGCCTGGGCGATCCGCTGTCCATCACCGTCAACTACGCGGCCGCGCTGGGCGCGGGGCGCTTCGACATCGAGGCCCGCCCCGTTCGCACCAACCGCTCCACCCAGCACTGGCTGCTGACCATCACCCAGCCCGACCAGGACGGCGATACGCGG
>NZ_JTKZ01000078.1:0-4642 GCF_000799035.1 Delftia sp. ZNC0008 | reverse complement strand
ACTGGGGCGACATGCTGGTGCACGCAGGCTTCAGCGAGCCGGTGATGGACATGGAGCACATCACGCTGACCTTTGCCACGCCCGAGCGGCTGCTGCAGGAGCTGCGCGAGCTGGGCCGCAACTTCCATCCGCAACGCTTTGCCGCGCTGCGCGGCCGCCGCTGGCAGCAGCGCCTGCACGACGCCTTGCGCGAACGGTTGGCCGGCCCCGACGGACAGCTGGCGCTGACCTTCGAGATCGTCTACGGCCATGCCTACAAGCCGCAGCCGCGCGTGCGCCTGGAGTCCAGCAGCGCCGTGTCGCTGGAGGACATGCGCAGCATGCTGCGCCAGCCGCGCAACACGGGTTTGCGATAGCCTGAATGTCGCTTTCCAGTCATTGATCGAAAACAAAAACGTCTACACTTTTCCCGAGCTGACAGAGACAACAGCTTTTCCCTGGGCTCGCTCTCCCGGGCCGGGAAAAGACCAGCGGTCCGCAGGCCGAAAGGGGAGACGATTTGGTGTTTCGCTTTGCCACGGGAACGAGAACGGGCCGGCGCATTCAAGAGTGGCCCGCCCGCAAGTTTGATCATCACCGGCTGCAGCAGTGCCTGCTCCTCTGGGAGCGGGCACTGGTCTTTCTGTCCCTGTGTTCCCTGCTGCCCGCACTGCTGGGCCGCATGCGCTGCCTCTTTCCATCCGCTCCCGGCCCGCACGGCACACACGGCACACATGCCCTGAAGGGCCGGCGCGCGCGCATCCTCCCATCCACTTTGCTGCTGTCCCCCGAGTTCATGCGCCTGCAGGCGCAGGCGGGGATGGCGGCCCGCCCCCATCCTGGTCCCACGTCCGAGCTGCCGTTGATGCCGGCTGGCACGCTATTGGTGATTGCGCGCAGGCACATCTGCTGCGCTTTCATGCATGCTCGGACAGTTGAGGCCGGGAGTTGCCCTTTGGGCAGGCGTTGAACGGTCTGGCTGCGCGGCCCCCACGCCGGCGCAGCGGAGCGAGTGGATAACCCGAGGCTTAGATGTAAGTGAAAACTATGAAAAGCATTTCCACCAGGCTGGTTCTCTGGGGCTTGATGAGTGTGGCAGGGGCAGGCTCCCTTGCACATGCGGCGACAGATCTGCCAGGCGGCCCGGCCGTCAATCAGCTCAACCTTCATCCGGCGGTCACGCGCATCGCGCACGAGCAGCATTACCTGCACTGGATGATGCTGATCATCTGCACGGTGATCTTCATCGGCGTGTTCGCCGTGATGTTCTATTCGATCTGGAAGCACCGCAAATCGCGCGGCGCCAAGGCCGCGAACTTCCACGAATCGGCCACGGTCGAGGTGGTCTGGACCGTCGTGCCCTTCATCATCGTCGTGCTCATGGCGCTGCCGGCCACCAAGGTGCTGGTGGCGCAGAAGGACACCACCAACGCCGATGTCACGATCAAGGCCACGGGCTACCAGTGGAAATGGGGCTACGACTACATCAACGGCGAAGGCGAGGGCCTGAGCTTCATCTCCACGCTGGACAGCAGCCACCGCGTGCTGTCCGACAGCGGCGATGTGTCCAAGGCACCCAACGACTACCTGCTCAAGGTGGACAACCCGCTGGTCGTGCCCGTGGACCGCAAGGTGCGCATCATCACCACGGCCAACGACGTGATCCACTCCTTCATGGTGCCGTCCTTCGGCATCAAGCAGGATGCGATTCCGGGCTTCGTGCGCGACACCTGGTTCCGCGCCGAGAAGACCGGCGACTACTACGGCCAGTGCGCCGAGCTGTGCGGCAAGGAGCATGCCTACATGCCCATCCACGTGAAGGTGCTGTCCAATGACGGCTACAAGGCCTGGGTGGACGAGCAAAAGAAGATCGCCGCCGCCAAGAAGGACGACCCCAGCAAGGTCTGGTCCCTGCAAGACCTGATCGCACGCGGCGAGAAGGTCTATGCGGCCAACTGCGCGGCCTGCCACCAGGCCAACGGCAAGGGCGCCGGTCCCATCAAGGCGCTGGACGGCAGCCCCGTGGTCCTGGGTCCCACGGCCGAGATGATGCATGTGGTGCTGGAAGGCCGTGCCAACGGCGCCATGCCCGCCTGGAAGCAGCTGAGCGATACCGAGCTGGCCGCCGTGGTCACCTTTGCCAAGAACCACTGGTCCAACAAGACCGGCCAGCTGGTGCAGCCGGCCGAGTTCGTGGCCGCCCGCACCGGCAAGTTCCCTGCGCAGTGAGCACGCAAGACAGATGAGCGATTGGAGATAACAGCATGAGCGCCGTACTTCCCCCCATCCACAGCCCTGCGGGCGAGGGCCACGAACATGCGCATGAGCACGAGCATGGACACGGGCATGACGACCATCACCACCACGCCACGCCCACGGGCTGGCGGCGCTGGATGTTCGCCACCAACCACAAGGACATCGGCACGCTGTACCTGCTGTTCTCGTTCACCATGCTGATGGTGGGCGGGGTGCTGGCGCTGCTGATCCGCGCCGAGCTGTTCCAGCCCGGGCTGCAGATCGTCAACCCCGAGCTGTTCAACCAGCTGACCACCATGCACGGCCTGATCATGGTGTTCGGCGCCATCATGCCGGCCTTCGTGGGCTTTGCGAACTGGATGCTGCCGCTGCAGATCGGCGCCTCCGACATGGCCTTCGCGCGCATGAACAACTTCAGCTTCTGGCTGCTGATCCCGGCCGGCCTGATGCTGGTGGGCTCGTTCTTCATGCCCGGCGGCGCACCCGCCGCAGGCTGGACGCTGTATGCGCCGCTGACGCTGCAGATGGGGCCGTCCATGGACACCTCCATCCTGGCCATGCACATCATGGGCGCCAGTTCCATCATGGGCGCCATCAACATCATCGTCACCGTGCTCAACATGCGCGCGCCCGGCATGACGCTGATGAAGATGCCCATGTTCGCCTGGACCTGGCTGATCACGGCCTACCTGCTGATCGCCGTCATGCCCGTGCTGGCCGGCGCCATCACCATGACGCTGACGGACCGCCATTTCGGCACCAGCTTCTTCAATCCCGCAGGCGGCGGCGATCCGGTGATGTACCAGCACATCTTCTGGTTCTTCGGCCACCCCGAGGTCTACATCATGATCCTGCCGGCCTTCGGCATCATCAGCCAGATCGTGCCGGCCTTCAGCCGCAAGAAGCTGTTCGGCTATGCGTCCATGGTGTATGCGACCTCGTCCATCGCCATCCTGTCCTTCATCGTGTGGGCGCACCACATGTTCACGACCGGCATGCCCGTCACGGGCCAGCTGTTCTTCATGTACGCCACCATGCTGATCTCGGTGCCCACGGCCGTGAAGATCTTCAACTGGGTGGCCACCATGTGGCGTGGCTCCATGACCTTCGAGACGCCCATGCTGTTCTCGGTGGGCTTCATCTTCGTGTTCACCATGGGCGGCTTCACGGGCCTGATCCTGTCGATGGCGCCCATCGACATCCAGCTGCAGGACACCTACTACGTGGTGGCCCACTTCCACTACGTGCTGGTGGCCGGATCGCTGTTCTCCATGTTCGCGGCCTACTACTACTGGGCCCCCAAGTGGACGGGCGTGATGTATTCGGAGACGCGCGGCCAGATCCACTTCTGGGGCTCGCTGATCTTCTTCAACATCACCTTCTTCCCCATGCACTTCCTGGGCCTGGCGGGCATGCCGCGCCGCTATGCCGACTACCCCATGCAGTTCGCCGACTTCAACATGGTGGCCTCGCTGGGCGCGCTGGGATTTGGCCTGATGCAGGTGTATTTCTTCCTCTTCGTCGTCGTGCCCGCCATGCGCGGCAAGGGCGAGAAGGCGCCGCAAAAGCCCTGGGAGGCTGCCGAAGGCCTGGAGTGGGAAGTGCCCTCGCCGGCGCCGTTCCATACCTTCGAGACGCCGCCCAAGCTGGATGCGACGGCGACCCGCGTCATAGGCTGAAATGAACCACCGCCTGGGTCGCTTCGCGCCTTCCCCCTTCCTCGGTGCCCCTGGGGTGGGGCGCGACAGTCTCAGAGATTGCCAGTAGTCATGGAGATCAGAAAAATGGATGCACAGCAACGAAAAGCCAACGTGCGGCTGGCGCTGATCCTGGTATCGGTGGCGCTGGTCTTTCTGGCCGGCTTCGTGATCAAGATCACCGTGCTCCATTGAGCGCTTGAAGGCAACAGGAGGGCAATCCGTGAGCGTGCGCAGTGAAAACGCGAAGATGGTGGGCAAGCTGGCCGTGGTGGCGCTGGGCATGTTTGCCTTCGGCTACGTGCTGATCCCCATCTACAAGCACATCTGCGAGCTCACGGGCATCAACATCCTGTCGCTGTCCGAGCGGCAGGTGCCGGGCAACGGCACGGCCGGGCGCGATGTGAAGCTGCCGGCCAACTCGCAGGTGGACAAGAGCCGCACCATCACCGTGGAGTTCGACGCCAATGCGCGCGGGCCCTGGGACTTCAAGCCGGCGCAGCGCTCCATGCAGGTCCATCCGGGCGAGCTGGCCACGGTCATGTACGAATTCCAGAATGTGCAGAACCGCCGCATGGCGGCCCAGGCGATACCGAGCTATGCGCCACGCCAGGCGGCTGCGCATTTCAACAAGCTCGAGTGCTTCTGCTTTTCGCAGTACACGCTGGAGCCAGGGGAAAAGCGCGAGTGGCCGGTGGCCTTCGACGCGG
>NZ_JTKZ01000193.1:0-34775 GCF_000799035.1 Delftia sp. ZNC0008 | reverse complement strand
AAGGCCGTCACCGCGATCCGCCGCTGGGTGGAGTGGGGGCGCTGGCAGCGCAGCGCTGCGGCCGTGGCGCTGCGCAACCTGCCTGCGCCCACCGTCGCACCCGTGCTGGCCCCCGGCCCCGTCGAAAGCCTGCCGGAATTCGAAGCCAAGCGGCGCCTGCAGCAAGCCGGCATCCGGCTGTTGCCGGCCGCCGTGGCCCGCAGCCGCAAGGAGGCGCGGCAGTTCGCCGACGCCATGGGCTATCCGGTGGTCGCCAAGATCGCGAGCGCCGACATCGTCCACAAATCCGATATCGGCGGTGTGTGCGTGGGCCTGGAAGACGGCGCCGGTGTGGAGGGAGCCTGGGATCACATCATGGCGTCGGTGGCATTGCACAAGCCGGACGCGGCCATTGACGGGCTGCTCATCGAGAAGATGGCGCCACGCGCGGGCATCGAGCTGATCGCGGGGGTCACGCGCGATCCCGTTTTTGGCCATGTCATGACCTTCGGGCTGGGCGGCATCTACGTCGAAATCCTGCGGGACGTCACGCGGCGGCTGCTGCCGCTCACGCCGGACGATGCCGCCAGCATGGTGCGCGAGATGCGCTGCTTCCCCCTGCTGGCAGGCGCGCGCGGCCGGCCACCGGCCGATATCGCTGCCCTCCAGCAGCTGCTGCTGGCCGTGTCGGACTTCGTGATGGCCCATGCCGATCGCCTGGAGGAGATGGACCTGAACCCGATCTGGGTCGGGCCAGAGGGCCAGGGCGCCTTGCCACTGGACGCCGTGATCCTGGAGCGGAGCGGCGCATGAGCGCGATGGCCGCACCGCTGGCCGGCGTCACGGTCATCGACTTCAGCGAGCTGCTTCCCGGCCCCTTCTTCACGCAAAGCCTGGCCGAGATGGGCGCACGCGTGATCAAGATCGAGCGCCCGCCCCATGGCGACAACGCACGCCGCATGGGGCCAGGCGGCTTCGATGCGGTCAACCGGGGCAAGCTCAGCTTGCTGGCCGACCTGAAGGACGAGGCCCAGCGCGCGCGCATACGCGCACTGGTGTCCGAGGCCGACGTGCTGGTCGAGTCCTATCGGCCCGGCGTCATGGCGCGCCTGGGGCTGGACTATGCCAGCCTGCGTGAGAGCTGCCCGCGATTGGTCTACGTGTCCCTGAGCGGCTATGGGCAGGCCGGCCCATGGGCCGATCTGCCCGGCCATGACATCAACTACCTGTCGGCGGCAGGCGTCCTGGCCGTTTCGGGCGCGCCCGGCGGGTCGCCCACCCAGAACTTCGGCCTGCCGGTGGCCGATCTGTGCGGGGGCATGTACGCCCTGTCGTCCACGCTGGCCGCCTTGCTGCAGCGCCAGTCGAGCGGACAGGGCCAGCACCTGGACGTGGCCCTGGCCGACTGCGCCTTGCACTGGATGAATCCCCGCCTGGGTGCCTACGGCGCCGAGGGAGCCACCGGCCTGGGCGCACAACGCCAGGCCACGCTGGTCAAGCCCGCCTACGGCGCCTTTCGCTGCCGCGATGGGCAATACCTCTCGCTCGCGGCGCTGGAAGACCACTTCTGGGCGCGGCTGTGCCAGGCCATGGACATGGGGCCTTTTGCGGGGGAGGCCTATCTCCACCTGCGCGCGCGCAAGCCTGAAGCGGATGCCATCAACACCCGCATCGGGGAACAACTCGCTTGCGAGGATGCCGCCCAGGCTTTCGATCGCCTGTCACGCCACGACCTGCCGGTCGCTCCCGTGGTGGCTCCCTCGGACTTGGCGACCTTACCCCATTTCACCCGGCGAGGGCTTTTTGAACACGACCGGCCGTTGTCCCTCGTGCGCTATCCGGTACACCTCGCCGGGATGGACCGGCAAGCCGATGTCAGCTCCCCTGCACTGGATAACGCAAGGCAGTACCTGAGGTGAGTGCCGGCCTACGCGCACCGGCCCTGACCTACTACCGGCGCGCCACCATTGCAGTTACAGGTACGGATGCGGCAGTTGAAGCCATCCATGTCCCAGCCTCACCCTGCGCCCCTCCTCTCATCGCTTTGAAAGCCCATCTGCCATGAGCGCACAGCTTCCTTTCCTGAATCGCCTGACTCTGCCTGTGATCGCCGCGCCCATGCTGCGCATCTCCGGCATTGAGCTGGTCTCTGCCGCGTGCGCCGCAGGCGTGATCGGCGCCTTTCCCACCGCAAACTGCCGCACGCTCGAAGAGTTCGATGCCTGGCTGACCCGTCTGGACGAAGAGGCCCGCGCAGCCCCCGAAGGCACCGCCCCCTACTGCCCCAATCTCATCATGCGGCGCAACCCCGCCCAGGTCATGGCGGAAGTGGAGGTCATCGCGCGCCACGGCGCATCGATGGTCATCACCAGCGTCGGCTCACCTGCCGCCGTGGTGCCGCGGCTACATGCAGCCGGCTGCCATGTGTTTGCCGATGTGGCATCGCTGCATCACGCGCTGCGCGCAATCGAGTCGGGGGCGGACGGACTGGTGCTGTTGACTGCTGGAGCCGGAGGGCACACCGGCTGGGCCAATCCTTTCGCTTTCGTCCGCGCCGTACGCGATGTATTCGATGGGCCCCTGGTGCTGGCCGGCGGGCTGTCCGACGGCGTGGCATTGCGTGCAGCGCGCACGCTGGGTTGTGACCTGGGCTCCATGGGCACGCGCTTCATTGCGACCCGCGAAAGCCTGGCCAGCGATGCTTATCGGCAGATGCTGATCGGCAGTTCGCTGGACGACGTGCTGCTCACCCGCGCATTTACCGGCCTGCCAGCGAGCTTCCTGCGGCCATCGGCCGAGCGGTTGGGCATCGATGTGACCATGCTGGACGAAAACGTGACCGTGCAGGAAGCCCGACGCCGCTTTGGCGGCGGGTCGGACCCCGCACCCAACCAACGCTGGACCGACATCTGGAGCGCGGGGCACTCTGTCTCGGGCGTGAACTCAGAATCCACCGTAGCCGCACTGGTTAGACAATTGGCTCGGGAGTATCAAGCGTGACGTGATCGAAGCGGACATTGTCCATGCTTGATGTAGCTTGGCGGCTGACGACCCCTTGCTGTCGTTCTCGCCGCTGTGCCCAATGAGTGCTTCCAACGTCAGCGGTCGTTGCACGCAAGATTCGGTGCCTCAGCACAATAAGCGTTGAGCTCCACTCCAGCGGTCGATCGCATCGGCCTGCAATCGACCCATTGCGGTCGACTCGCCTATGTCTGCTATCAGGGGGAACGGTCGCTCGACGCGGGTCAATCTGGACGAGGTCTGGCCGTAAGCCGCGAGATTGCATATTGGCTAACGATCGCTGGCGAAGGCCAGCGACTGATCCAAAGCGAACATTGCCCGAAAAGACGAACGCCACGAACGAATCCGTGGCGTGCTGCACTTACAGATCCTTAATGTGATCAGAATCGCCCGCGCAGAGTCAGCATCCAGTTGCGAGGCTCGCCGTAGTAGTTGCCCAGGGTGGACGTGCCCACCGTTCGGTAGTACCACTTGTCGAACAGGTTGTTGACGTTGAGCGAGAGCTGCCAGGTCGGGTTGATGCGGTACTCCACCAGCGCGTTCCACACCGCGTAGCCACCCTGCGTGTATGCAAAGGGAGTGGAGGGGCCGGTCCAGTTCTGTGCGGCCTCGTTCCATGTCGCGGCCGTGCCCTTGACATACTGCTTGCTGTTGATCGTGGCACCTGCACCGATCTTCCAGGCCGATGCCTCGCCGGACAGCTGCCAGGTTCCAAAGAACTTCAGCGAGTGCCTGGGCGTGATGGTGCTGAACACCGCGTTCTCGGTCTTGTTGCGGTTGCTGTTGTAGGTGTAGCCGGCATACAGGTTCACGCCCCGCGCCATTTCGCCGTTGATCTCCATGTCCATACCCTGGCTCACCACCTTGCCGGCGTTGACATAGCAGCATGCGCCGGCAAACAGCGTTTCGCTGGTGGGGTAGCGCGTGTCCTGTATCGCACGATCCTTCTGGACCACGCGGTACAGCGCGAAGGATGTGTTGAGCTTGCCGTCGAGCAGCTCGCCCTTCAGACCCACTTCGCTGTTGCTGCCGTGCATGGGTTCCAGCCCGGTACCTGGCGCGGGGCCCGACTTGTAGTAAGCCTGCGGGTTGAAGATCTCCGCGTAGCTGGCATAGGCCGACCACTGCGGCGTCAGATCGTAGATCACGCCACCGAAGGGCACGACCTGCGTGGGCTCCTTGTACTGCGTAGCACTGGCGATGCGCCAGGTGTCGGTCATCTGCCAGCTGTTGTTCAGGTAGGTGCCGTAGATCTGATTGAACTTGTACTTGTTCGCACGTGCACCGATGACCACCTTGGTACGGTCCGCGACTTCAAGCCTCAGCGTTCCGTAGACGCCATATTGCTTGGTGTCGTTCGGCTCGTAGCTGCGAAACAGCTGGCCGCGGGCCAGGTTTCCGGAGGCATAGGGCGTCGAGCCAATGTTGAAGAGATCGGCCACCTGCCCCGTCGCGCGATCCACGACGAAGCTTTGCCACTTGCTGTTGATGTCCTGCATGTCTGCACCCACCAGAAGTTCATGCGTGCGTCCGAACAGATCGAAGGCGCCACTGAGGTTGACGTCCACCATCTTCTGTCTGTTCCAGCTGTGCTGGTCCGAGCCGACCCAGCGCGACCCCGCCATGGTGACGGGATTCACGGCCCCTGAAACATAGCCGCCGTTGACGTCCCTGTCCTCCTGGGTGATCGTGGCGTTGGCGCGCAGTGTCCAGCGCGGCGCCAGCCTCCAGCTGAGCTTGGCAAAAAGCTCGGTGGATGTGGTGTCCTCGAACGCCCATGGAGCCGTCAGAGCCGTATGGCGAGGCAAGCGCAGGTCGGCGCCGTTGCTGTACCTCGGAAAGCCCTGCGGTGTGCCGTTCTCCTTGATGTGCTGGTACCTGCCGCCCACGGCCAGCACCGCATCCGGACCCACATCAGCCTCCAGGACGCCATAGAACGTGGGTTTCTTCGTGGAGCGCAGATCGGTGAAGTAGTTGCGGTCCTCATAGGCAACCACGGCACGGCCCCGAAGCTTTCCGTCGAATGCCACAGGGCCTGAGGCATCGACTTCCGTGCGGTAGTTGTTCCAGCGCCCGGCACTGGTCGTGAAATTGAACTGCGGCTTGGATGTGGGCATCTTGCGCACGAGGTTGACAGCGCCGCCCGGATTGCCCGTTCCATTGAGCAGACCAGCCGCTCCGCGCAGGACTTCGACGCGGTCGAATTCGGTCATGTCATAGGAGATGAACGTGTAGTTGCCGCTGGACGTGGACATGGGCGCACCGCCATCGATCTGCACGCTATCGATGGCGAAGCCGCGTGAATAGATGTCGGTCAGACGGTGGCCGCTGTCTTGCACCGTCAGTCCCACGATCTGCTCGGCCGCCTTGCCCAGATCGGTGATGCTCTGATCGTCCAGCCGCTGCCTGGTGAGCACGGACACCGACTGCGGCAGCTCTCTCATCGCCTGCGCCGTCTTGCCGATCGTGATGCCGTCGCTCGTGTAGGAGCCAGTCCCCTCGGTTTCGCCCAGGCGTCTGGCCTCCACCCGCACTTCCCGCAGCGTGGCGGCCTGCTCCTCAGGTATCGTCTGCGCCTCCTTGATGGTGAACAGGCCCGGACCGCTTTGCCTGGCGGCCATTCCCGAACCCGCCAGCAGGCGCTTGAGCGCCTCGTCCAGGGAGTAGCTGCCCTCCAGCGCGGGAGCGCGCAGGTGGGCCAGCCCGTCTTCATCGAACAGCAACTGCTGCCTGGCCTGCGCAGCGAAGGCGCGCAGCGCGGTGGGCAGTGGCTGCGCGGCAATGCTGAAGGCCACGCGCGCCTGCTGCTGTGCCTGTGCCACGGCAGGCATGGCCATCGTCACCAGCGCTGTGGCCACCATGGCGGCCACAGCGCTGTAGTGCGCCGACAAAGTCGCCGTACCACGATGCCCTCCGCCATACATGGCCAATACATTGCTCGCCAAAGCGCTCCTCAGTTTTCTTGCTCGCATTTGAATTCCTGTTCTGTCGTCGATACGCGCAGGCACCGGCCTGCGCGGGCGGCGCGCGCCATGCGGGCAAGATCGGCAGGCAGCCCGGGCCAGGCCAGCGCATCGCGCACCGGGTGCGGATGGCAGGCCTTCCGGGTGGTCACAACGAGGTATGCGAACACGCCAGTGCAGCAACCTTCGTCGGCCAACTGTGTCTTGCGGGCATGGAGCTGCGCACGCTGGGTGACCGTTGGCTGGATCGGCGAAAGGCGCAGGCCTTCTGCATGCTGGCTGGCAGTCGAGAGACGCGAAGATTTCGCACCCCCTACAGGTAAAGAACGCAGGCACGGGCCAAGTTCAGAACCCTGGCTGCAGCATCAATTTGTATCAAAATGTTTTCAATATCCGGCCGTGTCGTGGCTCGGCGGCTCAATGGCGGGAGATGCGCCAGCCGCCGTCGGCCGTTTGCTGCACACGCAGCGGCAGCAGTTCGGGCAGCGCCTGCAGGAAGAGCTTCGGGCTGGCCGTGGACAAAACGCCTGAGACGGGCTGGCGCGCCAGGTCCTGATTGACCAAAACGACGGGCTGGCCCAGGTAGCGTGAGAGTTCCAGAACCACATCACCCAGCGGTGCCCTCTGGAATTGGATCTGCCCGGTGCGCCAGTCGCCCACGGTGGCGGCAGCGGCGTGCATGCTGCGGGTCTGCCCGGTGGAAGGATCGATGGACAGGCCACTGCCCGACCCCAACCGCAGCACCTGGCCCTGGCTTGCATGGCGGTCGGGCCGCACCTCGACCTTGCCTTCGAGCACCTTGACGACGATCTGCGGCGGCACGGCGCGCACATTGAACGCAGTACCCACCACCTTGACCTGGCTGACGCCGCTGTCGACGGTGAAAGGACGGCGGGTGTCGGCTGCAACCTGGAAGAAGCCTTCGCCCCTGTCGAGCAGGACTTCCCGGCGCCCCGGGTAGAAGCGCACCTGCAGGCTGCTGTCGATGTTCAGGGTAACGCTGGATCCGTCAGGCAGTTCGATGGCCCGGGTTTCGCCATGGCCTGTGGCCACGTCCAGCTGGAAGCTGGCCGTGTTGTCCCAGCGGTGCCAGCCGTAGCCACCGCCCGCCAGCAGCACCACGCAGGCGCAGGCGGCTGCAGACGCCCAGTTGCGACGTCCCCGGGAGGGGGAACTCAGACTAGCCGCTCCAGCAAGCCCGGCTGCGCGTGGCAGCGAGGCAGGAGGCGCGGCGGGCACCGCTGTCACGGCCGCGCGGTTGCGAGCCACCATGCGCCAGGAAGGACTCTTCGCCAGCGGAATCTGATGCAGGTCGTGGCCGATGAGGGACATGCCCTCGAAGGTCTCTCGATGCAGTGGTGCTTGGGCCAGCCAACCCTCCAGGGCGCGCTCCTCGGCGCCCGTCCAGCCGGGCTCGCTGCGGCGCATGAACCATTCGGCAGCAGTTTCGTGCACGTCGATCAATGCCTGGGCCGACAGGCCTTCGGGCAGGGACGCAGGTCGTGGAGCGTCGGTCATGGGATGTCCTTGCGCTCTGCGGCGCCCTCTTCGCTGGGATCGTGGGTGGTGTGCAGGCGCTGCATCTGCTCCACGCTGCCGTACTTCACGCGCAGATGGCAATAGGCCATGGCCCTGTTGAGGTGCTTGGCGACCATGCGCGGGGAAATGCCCATGGCGGCCGCCACCTCGTCGTGGCTCAGTCCGTCGATGCGGTTGAGCAAAAAGGCCTGGCGCTGGCGCTCGGGCAGCTCGGCCACGGCCTCGTTGAGGCGGGCAATCCGCTGGCGATGCGCGGCGATTTCCAGCGGGGAAAGAGCGTCGTCGGCGCGAAGCGACTCCAGCTCTTCGGAGGCCGCCTCCATCGAGACGGTTTCGAAGGCGCAATCGCGTCCACTCTTGCGCCAGTTGTCGGTGGCAACACTGCGCGCGACGGTACTGAGATAAGGCTTTTCTTCTTCTGGCCCGAGGATTTTTCCTGAAATGGCCATACGGACAAACAGGTCCTGTGTGGCATCTTCGGCCTGCGCCCGATCGCGGCTACGCCCTTGGAACAGCCGTACCAGCGGGTTGCGCCAACGCCGGTAAAGGGAAGTTAACGGCTCATCGTTGCACGCTGGTTTGGCAGCCCGCGTCTGCGCACTCTGTGCGAAGGATTGGGGGTCGAGCTTCATGGCCTGACCAGTGTTTCTTGCACGACCAGTAGAGACACTCGTGAACCTGCGAGGGCGATAAAGATGTCAGCGCACAAAAACGAAAAGATAGCCACAATGCACGCAGATAAGCCTCGATCCGCAGTGGCGATGCTCCTACGTCGATAAGCAACGAGGTCCTGGCGGACTTGGCTATGAGCGGATGTCGATTGGCTGAATTGAAATTTTCCAATTTTAGTGCTGCTAGATGGCACCAAAGAAAAGATGGACGCGCCTGACGCGCGCACTGGAACGATGAATGCACCCGACCACTTTTCCGTTTGGCTAATTTTTTCGCGAAGTACGACAAGCAGCAGTGCCCACGTCTGGCCGATAGTATGAGGGCATGGGTGTGCCAGGAGGCAGACTCCCGCTGCATGCGCTTAGTCGGAGAAGTCCGCTGTCAACGAGGTCCATGAACTGCTAGTGTCGGCGAGAAGAAGTCACTTGCAGGAGCACCTCCAAGGACTACTCGGGACCGTTTGATGACGCCCCGCACCCGTTGGTTGCCTGCCCTCAACCGGACTCTCAAGGTGATGCGCCGAAGGTCCGCTTTGTGGTGCAGTGCCCACAATTATCTAGACTCGGCTCCAGCCAGGAGCAGCCATTAACTGCTGCCTTAGAAGCGACGGCTTCAGGCTGTTTGCCAACGTCAGCGGAGACAACCAGACGCCGGCTCTCGACCCGTTGCAGTCGTTTGTCCTGGGCCCGTCGGTGTCGGCTTTGCAGCGTGACCGGACGGTTAGATCCCCGGATCGAACGGCTGCAACCGCTGCGCAGCCGCCGTTCAAGTTCGCCAAGCGACCGACAGCAGAGGGTCGACAACCGACGGCTGGCCGCCAGATTCAGGCTGGTTGCGAACTGTGAGTTGACGCGCAACGAGCATGAACCTGGCATAGCCTGCAAGCGCCATTCATTCAGAAACAGGGAATGGCTACGAAGCAAATTGCATCGAGCGATCCGAAGGCCCTGAAGTGCACGTACATCGCATCGGCTTCACAGGCCATGCCGGTCATAAAGGCTTGGCTCTGAGTCTTGCGTCGATGGATGACATGGGCTCAGTCGGGAACATCGAACAGATGCAGGGCACCCGCAGATCCTGTCCAGTAGCTATAAGCGGAGCATCGACTTTGTCTGCACTGCATTGACGGAAATGCCTCACTGCCACAGGATTTTTGCTGCAGCATCGTAGGGCCTTCCGCAACCTACCCGAGAGGTACCCCATGGCTGAACAAGCGACCCAGGACAAGCAACCTCAACCTGATCCGGCCGAGTTCAATGCGTTCTTTCCATCCCGCTACTCGCTCAGTCAGTTCACCTCGCCTAAGTCCGACTTGCGGGATGCTGACTACGCGACCACCTATCAAGGAAGGAAGAAGATCCTGATGATCGGCGCGGACGAGCGCTACCTGCTGACCGACAACGGCAGCTTCTTTTCCACCGGCAACCATCCGGTCGAAACCTTGCTGCCCATGTACCACCTCGACAAGGCAGGCTTCGCCTTCGACGTGGCAACGGTTTCGGGAAACCCCGTCAAGTTCGAGTTCTGGGCCATGCCCTCCGAAGACGAGACGGTCAAGGGCTTCTTCGACAAGTACCACCCGCAGTTCAAGCAGCCGTTGCGCCTGTCATCTGTGCTTGCGCAGGGCCTGGAGCAATATGCAGCCATCTTCGTGCCTGGCGGGCATGGCGCACTGATCGGCCTGCCCGACAGCCGTGACGTGGGGGCGGTGCTGGAATGGGCGGCCACCCACAAACGGTTCGTCATCTCCCTGTGCCACGGCCCTGCCGCATTCCTCGCGGTTGGCGACAGCGACATTTACCGTGGCTACAAGATATGTGCCTTCCCCGACGCGCTCGATGCGCAGACCCCCGACATCGGCTACATGCCGGGTCACCTGACCTGGAAGTTCGGCGAAAGGCTCAAGGCCTTGGGCATTGAGATCGTGAACGATGGCATCTCGGGCGCCGTGCACCGGGACAGGCAGCTCATTACGGGCGACAGCCCGCTGGCTGGCAATGCGCTCGGCAAGCTTGCTGCCGAAACCTTGCTCGCGGAAGTCACGGCCTGACGTGACCGTTTCCGTTGGGTGTTGTCAGCCGCAATCAGGCCGCTTGGCACGCTCTGGTCTTGCCTGCATGGCGGCTCACACGGCGGGCCGCGCCTGAAGAGAATGAACAGCACCAGCCACGCCGCGCACTGGCGCAAGGGCTCGGCACTGCGACAGTCGCAGCCTGCCAGGAGCTAGCAGTGGAGGCCGCGTCATAATCTCGTCCGTTTCTTAATTGGTGACCGTCAAGCATGTCTCGAGTTCATTTGATCGAAGGCCCGGTAGGGGCTGGCAAATCCACCTTCGGCGCGGCTCTGGCTGCAAGCAGCAACGGCGTGCACATCCCGCTCGACGAGTGGTTTGCGACGCTGTTCAGCGCAGACCGCCCGGGCGGCGATTTTGTGCCTTGGTATGTTGAGCGAAAGGAACGGTTGCTGGGTCTGATATGGAACCACAGCCGCAGAATACTGGCGTCGGGTCGAGACGTTGTGCTCGAACTTGGCCTGATCCAGCAGCAACCAAGAATCCAGTTCTGTCGAATGATCACGAACGAAGGATTTCCGCCTCACCTCCATGTCCTCGACGCGCCCTTGGAAATTCGTCGTGCGCGTGTTCAGCGCAGGAATGAAGAGCGAGGTCCCACGTTTTCCATGGTCGTACCGGACCATGTCTTCGAGATGGCGAGCAAGCTTTGGGAGTCTCCCGACGAATTCGAATGCGAAGAGCTCGAGGTGAGCTTCGTCACGGAGGGGGCGAACGCGTCGTTTGACCTCTGAGCAAGCCGGCCAGCACGCGTCTTGAAAGACTGTTATCGGGCCAGGCGAAGGTCGGCTCAGGGTCGAGAGCCGTCGTCTGGTTGTCTCCACTGAACGTCGGCAATCAGCCTGAAGCCGTCGGCCGCATCCGGCTAGAAACCCGTTGGCAAGGGTCATCTGCGGCCTCTAGGTGCTCAGTCTTAAAAGTTAACATTTGCGCAGGAATCGCTCGGTCAATACATCGGTGATTATCGTGAGTCGGTTCGCGGCGAGGCGCTAGAGCTCCAGCAAGCCTGAACCTGTTACGCCACCGCCTGCCGAACGGTCGTCCGATTTGTCGGCGACTCAGTCGACGGCTCCGGTCGCCGCGACGGCCATAATTTTCTGCACCAGCGGATGATGCTGGCCGCGCCGAGAGCGAATGGCGTGGATCTCTTCCTTCACGCCATCGGCGCTTCCCAACAGTCTCAGGCCCCGCATCACCCCGATGCCGGCGGCGCCCAGGCGGCTTACCGGGAATACGCCCAGCCCTCGCGCAGCGAAGACAGCGAGCAGTGCGCTGTCCTCGAACTCTCCAACGATGCGCGGTCGCAGGCCCTGGGTCATGAACCAGTGCTCCAGCGTCGTGCGCAAGGCCGAGTGACCGGTCGGAAGCAGCACGGGTAGGTCATTCAGGCTGTACGGAAACCGATCGCGCTCGGTTTTGCCCACAATGCTCGCGGGACCATACCATTCGACCGACACATCTACCAGCCGTTCGCTAGACAAGCGCAAATTGGGGTTACGTGGTGCGGCCTGCCCGGCAAGCACCAAGTCCAGGTGGTGCAACGCGAGCTCACCCAGCAGTTGTTCGAATTCGCCTTCGTGACAGACGAGGCGAAGGTTGGTGGTTGTCAGCACCGGCTCCAGCAGCGCGTGAGCGGCGAGCTTGGAGATGCCGTCGGAGAATCCCACCGCGAGACGCGCCACCTTGCCGTTAGCCGCTTCACGCACCTCCTCAGGAATGACCTGGCCAAGCTGGAAGATCTCCTCGGCGCGTGCGAAGGCGGCCTGGCCCGCTTCAGTGAGCGCCACGCCACGGCCCGAGGGTTTGAGCAGCTCATGACCCAATGCCTTCTCCAACTCGCGTACCTGAGCGCTGATGGTCTGCACCGCCATGTCGAGCCGCTCGGCTGCCCTGGCGAAGCCACCTGCTTTGGCCACAACCCAGAAGTAATGCAGATGGCGGTAGTTCAGCATGCGTGCTCCAGTGCGGAAAAACCGAATCTTAGGTGCGAATAACTCTGGTTTGTTCAAACGAAGACCATCCCTAAACTCCAGCCATTCCATTACACCTTCACCAATGCATCAGACCGTCGTTCACTGAAAGAGCAAAATGGAACTTATCACTCCCTTCCTCACGTCCGACTTCATGGGCAAGCCGGTATGGGTCTGGCTGACCTTCGTCGGTATCGTCGTAGCGCTGCTGGCATTCGACCTAGGTGTGCTGCACAAGGACGATCAGGAGATCGGCGTGCGCGAGAGCCTGCTGCTGTCGGCCGGCTACATCAGCGTAGCGCTGGTCTTCGGTGCCTGGGTGTGGTGGTACCTGGGAGCTCAGAGCGGCATGGACTACTACACCGGCTTCATGATCGAGAAGTCGCTGTCGATGGACAACGTGTTTGTGATTGCGCTGATCTTCAGCTTCTTCGCGATCCCGCGGCAGTACCAGCACCGTGTGCTGTTTTGGGGCATCTTGGGCGTGATCGTGCTGCGCGCCATCATGATCGCTCTGGGCGCAACGCTGGTCAGTCAGTTCAGCTGGGTTCTGTACTTGTTCGGTGCATTCCTGATCTTCACGGGCATCAAGATGTGGATCATTGCCGACCACATGCCCGACATCGCGAACAACCCGCTGCTGAAGTTCCTGAAGCGGCACATGCGCGTTACCGACGGCCTGCGCGGCAACGCCTTCTGGGTACGTATAAAGGATCCCGAAACTGGCCGGCTTGAGCGCTTCGCGACCCCACTGTTTCTCGCCCTGGTGCTGGTAGAGTTTGTCGATCTGATCTTTGCGGTCGACTCGGTGCCGGCGATCTTCGCGATCACGACTGACCCGTTCATCGTCTATACCAGCAACATCTTCGCCATCCTAGGCCTGCGCGCGCTGTACTTTGCGCTGGCGGCGATGATCCATCGCTTCAAGTACCTGAAGTACGCGCTGGCTCTGGTGCTGGTCTTTATTGGCAGCAAGATTTTCCTAGTGGGCATCATTGGAAAGATCCCGGCAATGATCTCGTTAAGCGTGACTTTCGGGCTAATAGCAGGGGGCGTCCTCGTCTCGCTGTGGAAGACGCGCGGCAAGCAGGCCGCAGCGGAGGTCCGGTGACGATTCCGATTTGGCAGCGGCTGCGCGATGCAGCCGCTGTCCTCAGAGGCCAACTGGGTCGGATTGGCGCGGCAGGCAGAAGAACTGCGAGCGAGCTGGCTTCAGCCGTAGTGCGAATCAAGTAAGGGCCATCAATCACGAGCAGCGGCTGGTCAAAGATCACCCTCACCCTCTTTCTCGAAAATATTTTTGCATGGGGTGCATCCAAACGATGCGATGGCGGGTAGTACCAGCAGCAGCCCAAAAAATGCGCTGCTTCAGTCCCCTTCACAAAACTGTTTGGAGAATTGCAATGTTGACCTCTCGTTCCGCACCCCGCACCGCCGCCGTTTCTTTCGCTGTAGCCACAGCGGCCCTGCTCACTGCCTGTGGCTCGATGCACAAGCAGGCCAGCACTTTCTCCCAGGCATCGCTGCCCGCCCCCATACAGGTTCCTGCAGGGAACAAGGTTGCGTGGGAAACCGTAGGCAGCGGTGACATCACCTACGAGTGCCGCGACAAGGCCAACGCGCCTGGCCAGACGGAATGGGTCTTTGTAGGACCCGATGCTGTACTGAAGGACCGCATGGGCAAACAAGTGGGCCGCTACTACGGTCCCCCCGCAACCTGGGAGGCCAACGACGGCTCCAAACTCACCGCCACCCAGCTGGCTGTGGCGCCGTCCGGCGCAGGCAATCTGCCTTACCAGCTGGTGAAGGCAAACCCGGCCATGGGCAGCGGCGCGCTGGAGGGTGTGAGCTACATCCAGCGCGTGGCGCTCCAGGGCGGAGTGGCGCCGGCTGACAAGCCCTGCATGGCTGCCAACAAGGGCCAGAAGACCACCGTGAAGTACCAGGCCGACTACATCTTCTGGAAGCCCATGTAAGAGCCGGCAGCGGCGCGGATACACTGGACGAAGGATTTCCCGCAACGCCCCCTTCGCTCCATTTCGTGCCGCCCGCTGCCTCCCAGAACAACGAAGCTTTCGACCATGACGCAGCATTGCATGCATGTGCACGCGGCGAACGCGATGCTTTGCAGCGGATTTATGAGGCCGAGGCGCGCTTTCTCCTGGGCGTGGCACTGCGCATCGTCGGCGATCGCACCGCTGCGGAAGACGTGCTTCACGATGCGTTTGTCTCCATCTGGAACCGCTCATCCACCTTCGACGGCAATCGCGGAAGTGGTCGAGGGTGGATCTACAGCGTGGTGCGGCACGCCGCCCTCAACCGTGTACGGGATGGCGCACGCGAAACCGTGCTGGATGAAACTGCCCATGAAGCGCATGACGCCCAGGCCGCACTTTCGGCCTGGAAGGAAGGCGGCAGTGAATGGGAGCGGCAGGCGACGCTGGGTCGTCTTGGCGATTGCCTCGACCGGCTGGAGCCCGAGCGCCGCGCCTGCCTGTTGCACGCCTACGTGGACGGCTGCAGCCACAGCGAAATTGCGGCGCGTGTGCAGGCGCCGCTTGGTACGGTCAAGGCCTGGGTTCAACGCGGACTGCGTGCCCTGAGAGAGTGCATGCAATGAGCGGCGACACCCACCCAAATCCCTCAGAGTCGACGGATGGCGGCTCCCCGGACGATCTCCAGATGCAGGCTGGCGAGTACGTGTTGGGCACCCTCAATGCAGCCCAGCGCCGCTCCATCGAATCCCGTCTGCCCTACGAGCCTGCGTTGCGCATGGCCGTGCAGGCATGGGAGCAACGGCTCCTGCCGCTGGTTCAGCTGGCTCCCCCCGCCGAGCCCTCCGCAACGCTGTGGCAGCGCATCGCGGCCAGCGTCAAGCCGGCCCGGCCAGCGGTCCACGCACAGCATGGTGCCTGGTGGCACTGGAATAGCCTCGCCCTTTGGCGCGGCTTGGCGGGTGGCGGCTTTGCCGCTGCAGCACTGCTCGCGGCTGTGCTGGTGGTGCGAGAGGCATCACCGCCGGCTGCCCCGCGCTACTTCGTCGTGCTGGCAGCGCCGCAGAATCAGGCCCCCGGGTGGGTGGTCCAGGCCCAGTCTGAAGGCCGTCTGCGCCTTGTGCCACTGGGTAAGGATGCCATTCCGGCGGAAAAATCCCTGCAGTTCTGGACCAAGGCCGACGGCTGGAAAGCGCCGGTGTCCCTGGGTCTGGTCAAACCGGGCGAAGCCATCGAAGTGCCGGTTGACCAGTTGCCGCCTCTGCAGCCGAATCAGCTTTTCGAGCTCACCCTGGAGCCAGAAGGCGGCTCACCGAGCGGACGCCCGACAGGGCCCATTCAGTTCATCGGCAGGGCCGTACAGATCTGAGGCATCGTGACCAGAAGAGGCTTGGATGCCTTGCAACAATGCTGATGGCTCACCCTACAAATCGTGAATGCACAAGAATTACTGCCCTTGCGCGCGCTCAGCGCCAGTCTCTTGCAAATGGCAGGTTTGAGCCGTACCGCACCGCCGCAGCGCTTGCTGCTGCAATGCCTGGAGCTGCTGCGAAGCACGCTGGTGGACTTCGACACAGCGTGGTGGGGCGAGGTATCGGCCAGCCAGGGAGATGCACCACCGCGCAACTGGCTGCACGGCAGCATCGGACTGGCCAGGACGTTTGCAGCGGAGTGGAATGCACTGGCGGTGGTAGACCCGTTCGCGCGGCAGTCCATGGATTGCCTCGGTGAAGTGTTGCGCTCGAGTGGCGACGACATGCCGCAAGATGCCGACCCTCCGGAGCTGTTGCAGTTTTGCAAGCGCCACGATCTCTACCATTGCATGGCCATCACGGTGGCCATGCCGCGCAGCGGGTTGATGTTCTTCGCATGCCTGTACCGGGGTCCCGGGCGCGAGGATTTCACGGACACGGAGGCAGCACTGTTCGGCGAATTCGTGCCGCACCTGCTCGGTCACTGGCAGTACCGGCTGGAGCAGTTGCAGACAGCGCCTGCACAGAATGGGCCGTGGGACGGATATGCCCTGGCCGCGGCCGACGGCTCCCTGCTCTTCGTCGGCCTGCGCGTGGGCCAGGCCCTGGCGGCGGCGTTCCCAGGATGGTCGGGCACCTGTCTTCCGCCGGCTATGCTGGCAGCCCTCCCCGCCACCCTGCCCGCAAGCCTGCAGCTGGCCGGCATTGGCGGCATGGGCGGCAAGGCATGCCGCCTGCGCCTGTCGGCCTGCGGGCCCCTGATGTCCATCAGCCTGCCGTCGCCCCACGCCGGCCCGCAGCCGCTGGCTCCTCGCGAATTGAGTACCGCCACGCTGTATGCGCACGGCCGGTCGTACAAGGAAATCGCCTCCTCCCTGGGCCTGTCGCCCGCCACGGTGCGCACCTACCTGCGCAGCGCCTACACGCAACTGGGCGTGAAGAACAAGGTGGAACTGATCGCCGCGCTGCACCTCCAATAGCTGGCGCGAATCGCCTTGGTGGTTTCCCTTCTCCTCTGCATTTGCAGGGGCCGTGCCGCGCCGGCCGGCCTCTATCGTTGCGCCCCGGAGCCCGAAGGCTCCGTATCCAAGCAACAACAGGAGACGCATCCCATGTTTTTCACCCCATCGCCCGAAGGTACGCCCGGCGGTCGCCCCTGCCTGCTCGCTGCCGCCATGGGCACGCTGACCGCCCTGACGCTCGGCGGCTGCGGTGGCGGCGGCGACAAAATTCCCGCCGCCAGCCAGCCTCTTGCACAGGCGTGCCCCGCCTACCGCACGGCCAACCTGCCCCACGGTGCCACGATCACGCGCACGGAACTGCGTGCCGCACAGGGCTTGCTGCCCGAGGTATGCATCGTGCGCGGAGAAATCGTCTCCTCGCCACAGTCCACCATTCACTGGGCTGTGGAACTGCCCGCAGGCGGGACGTGGAACACCAAGACACTGACGATCGGTGGCGGCGGATTCGATGGATTCATCCCCACCGACGACCCCTGGTACCAGCACATCGTCGGCCCCTCGGCCCACACCTATGTGAAGATGAGTTCCGACTCGGGCCACGTGGCGCCCGGTTTTGCCTGGGGTGCCAGCGATGTCGCGCTGCGCAACCATGCTTTCGATGCCAATCACTTTGTGCTCGAAGTGGGCACGGCCATTGCCACCGATTTCTATGGCAAGCGGCCTGCCCGCCGCTACCACATCGGACACTCCAACGGAGGACGCTCCGCACTGGCAGCCACCCAAAACTACCCCAGGGACTACGACGGCGTGATCGCCATGGAGCCCGCGATGAGCCAGCAGGCGCATCAGATCAACCTGGGTCCGACACTGCTGCGCCACGTTTTCTCGAAGCCCGAAAACTGGTTGAGCCCGGCAAAGATCGCCCTGTACGCCAAGGCCGAGGCACAGGCCTGCGATGACCTCGACGGTCTCAAGGACGGCATCATCGGCAATGTGGCCGCCTGCAACTACGTGCCAACGGACCTGCTGTGCACCGGCGCCGACAACGACAGCTGCCTCACTGCGGGGCAGATCGAATCGGTACGGCTGATCTATGCGCAGAAAGACGTGCCGGTGACCGTGTCGCAAGGCGCGCGCGGCTATCCCGGCTATGGGCGCGGGGGCGCGGCGACCTCTGATTGGGAGGCTTACGTGTTCGGCCCCAGCTTCGCGGCGCGGGACTCGTTCAACTACATGGCAGCCCAGGCCGCCGCACGCCTGGTGGAAGGCAATCCTAATGCCGACCTGCTGGCCCATGACCCCACGCAGTACCAGTCCCAGTACCTGCGCCTGGCCAACATGATCGACGCGAACAATCCCGATCTCTCCGCCTTCGCGGACAACGGCGGCAAGCTGCTCGTCTGGTATGGCATGGGCGACACCTGCGTCTCGGTCTACCGCACGGCGGATTACCTGGATAGCGTGCGAACGCGCCTGGGCGCCAGCAAGGTGCAGGGTTTTGCGCGCATGCTCAGTTCGCCCTCCATAGGACACAACCTCGACGGCCCGGGCACCGACCCGGTGAGCATTGATCTGCTGGCCGCAATGGACGCCTGGGTGGAGCGTGGCACTGCGCCCGACAGGCTTGTGGCCACCCGCTACGAGCCCGCCAACGCAGGCACTGGCACCAGGCGGCCGGTGCTGCAGCGGCCCGTGTGCGAATACCCGAAGTTCCCACGCTACGATGGCCGGGGCGACCCAGCCAAGGCGGAAAGCTTCAGTTGCTCCGCAGCGTGACAGTGCCGGCAGCCTGCACCAGAAGCTTGGGCGTCCAGCTCGGAGAAAAGTAGACGCTGAACCTCAGGTGCAGTGCCCTCTCATGCCAGCCTCCCCAGTCCTGCCAGCAGCTTGTCCAGCGTGATCGGGTAATCGCGCACCCGCACGCCAGTGGCGTTGTAGATGGCGTTGGCAATGGCCGCGCTCACGCCGCAGATGCCCAGCTCGCCCACACCCTTGGCTTTCATGGGCGAGGCCATGGGATCGACCTCGTCCAGAAAGATCACTTCCTGGTGCGGGATGTCGGCATGCACGGGCACCTCATAGCCCGCCAGGTCGTGGTTGACGAACAAGCCCAGGCGCGTGTCCACGGCCAGCTCCTCCATCAGGGCAGCGCCCACGCCCATGGTCATGGCGCCGATGACCTGGCTGCGGGCCGTCTTGGGATTGAGGATGCGGCCGGCCGCGCAAACGGCCAGCATGCGGCGCACGCGGACCTCGGCGGTGAATGCGTCCACGGCGACCTCCACGAAGTGGGCGCCAAAGGTGGACTGCTGCATCTTCTTGTCGAGCACGCCGAATTCGATGGCATCCTCGGCCGTCAGGTCGCCGTCGCCGTCGCCGACAGCGCTGGCCAGAGCCCGGCGCTTGCCGCCCGCCTGCACATGCCCATCCGCGAATTCGGCCGTCGCCGGGTCCATACCCAGCTGGCGCGCCACGGCCTCGCGCAGCTTCACGCAGGCGGCATAGACGCCGGAGGTGGCACTGGCCGCACCCCATTGCCCGCCCGAACCGGCAGACACGGGAAAGCCGGAGTCGCCCAGCCGCACGCGCACCTGCTGCAGCGGCAGGCCCAGCATCTCGGCCGCCGTTTGGGCAATGATGGTGTAGCTGCCCGTGCCGATGTCGGTCATGTCGGTTTCCACGGTGAGCATGCCCTGCCTGTCCAGGCGCACGCGGGCGGCGGACTTCATGACAGGGGCGCCTCGGTAGGCGCCGGCCATGCCCAGGCCGATCAGCCAGCGCCCTTCGCGTCGTTGGGACGGCTGGGGATTGCGCTGGCTCCATCCGAACCGCTCGGCGCCCGTGCGCAGGCACTGCACGAACTCACGGCGGGAAAACGGCTTGTGCTCCTGGGCAGGGGTGCCCTCCTTCGCCTTGGGTTGCGGCTTCTTGCCGCTGTCCGGCACCACCTGGGTGTCGTTGCGGATGCGCAGCTCCACGGGATCGATGCCGAGCTTTTCCGCCAGCTCGTCCATGGCAACCTCCAGGGCCATGTGCCCCGTGGCTTCGCCGGGGGCGCGCATGGCATTGGCCTCGGGCAGGTCCAGCACGGCCAGGCGGGTGGCGGTCATGCGATGGGTGCCGGCATACATGCGGCGGGTCTGGTCCACGGCACCGTCCGCCGATCCTCCGGGCTGGTCGCCCGACCAGCTTTCGTGGCCGATGGCGGCGATCCTGCCGTCCTGCCCTGCCGCGATGCGCACACGCTGGATGGTGGCCGGGCGGTGCGTGGTGTTGTTGGCCATCAGCGTGCGCTGCAGTGCGACCTTGACGGGCCGGCCTGCCGCGCGGGCCCCCATCGCGGCCAGCAGTGCATCGGCCCGCAGGAACAGCTTGCCGCCAAAACCGCCGCCAATGAATGGCGAGACCAGGCGCACCTTGTCCTTGGGAATGCCCAGCGTCTTTGCCAGCTCGCCCTGCCCCCAGGCAATCATCTGGTTCGAGGTCCATACCGTGAGCTGGTCGCCCTTCCATGCGGCCAGCGTGGCATGGGGCTCCATCATGGCGTGCGACTGGTCTGGCGTGGTGTATGTGGCGTCCACCTTCACGGCGGCCGAAGCGAAGGCGCCTTCGAAATCGCCAATGGCCGTGTCCGGCGCATCGCCATTGATGCTGTCGGGTGGCACGGCGGAGTCCTTGGCCTTGGCCAGGTCATAGGCGCCGTTCACCGGCTCGTAGTCCACCTGCACCAATTGCGCCGCGGCACGCGCCTGCTCGAAGGTCTCCGCCACCACCAGTGCCACGACCTGGTGGTAGTGGGCCACCTGGGGGCCTGCCAGCAGCGGCGCAGTGTTCATCTTGCCCTGGCCCAGCTTGCCAGCGTTCTGTGCGGTGACGATGGCGAGCACGCCGGGCGCGCGGCTTGCCTGCGCCAGCCCGATGCTGCGGATGCGGCCCTTGGCGATGGCCGAGCCCACCACATAGCCATAGGCCGGGTGCTGGACCACGTCATGCCGTTCATAGGCATACGGCGCCGTGCCGGTGGTCTTGAGCAGGCCGTCGATGCGGTTCATCGGCTGGCCGATAGTCTTTAGCTGGTCAATGGGGTTGACCGTTGCGGGGGTGTCGAATTTCATGGCGTCAGTTCCTGGCCTGGTCCAGCACGGAGGCAAGCGTGCGCTCGGCCAGCGTGAGTTTGAAGGCGTTGTCGTGCGTGGGCCGGGCGCCTGCCAGCAGGCGGTCGGCAACGGCCTTGGCGCCCTGCGGCATCAACGCTTCGGCCGCCTCCACTCGCCAGGGCTTGTGCGCCACGCCGCCCAGGGCCACGCGCCCGCTGCCGTCGCGCTGCACGATGGCGGCCACCGACACCAGCGCAAAGGCATAGGAGGCACGGTCACGCACCTTGTGATAGATGTGCGTGCCGCCCGGCGGCGGCGGCAGGGTGACGGAGGTGATCAGTTCGCCGGCCTGCAAGGCCGTCTCTACATGCGGCGTGCTGCCGGGCAGCCGGTGGAAGTCGGCAATGGGGATGACGCGGGCCTTGCCGTCGGCCTGGACGGTTTCCACCGTGGCGTCCAGCGCGCGCAGCGCCACGGCCATGTCGCTGGGATGGGTGGCAATGCAGGCCTCGCTGCCGCCGATCACCGCATGCTGGCGGCTCACGCCGGCAATGGCCGAACAGCCGCTGCCCGGCACGCGCTTGTTGCACGGCATATTGGTGTCGTAGAAATACGGGCAGCGCGTGCGCTGCAGCAGATTGCCGCCTGTGGTGGCCATGTTGCGCAGTTGGCCCGAGGCACCGGCCACCAGGGCGCGGGTCAGCACGCCGTAGTCACGCCGCACGCGCGCATGGGCGGCCAGGTCGCTGTTGCGCACCAGCGCGCCTATGCGCAGCCCGCCCTGCGCGGTGGGCTCCACGGTATCCATGCCGGTGCCGTTGACATCGACCAGATGCACGGGGGTTTCTATCTGCAGCTTCATCAGGTCCAGCAGATTCGTGCCCCCGGCGATGAAGCGGGCGCCCGGCCGGGCCGCCACGGCGGCGGCAGCCTGCGCGGGGGACTGGGCGCGTTCGTAGGTGAAGGCAATCATGTCCGCCCCTCCCCTGCCACTTCGGTGATTGCATCGACGATGTTGGAATATGCCCCGCAGCGGCACAGGTTGCCGCTCATGCGTTCACGCAGTTCATGGGCCGACACCAGGGGCTGGGCAACGATGTCTTCGCTGGCATGGCTGGGCATGCCTTGCCGGATCTCGTCGAGCATGCCCACGGCAGAGCAGATCTGCCCCGGCGTGCAGTAGCCGCACTGGAAACCGTCGTGCCGCACGAAGGCGGCCTGCATGGCGTGCGGGGATTGCGGCGTGCCCAGGCCTTCGATGGTGGTCACGGCGGCGCCCTGGTTCATCACGGCCAGGCTCAGGCAGGACACCACCCGCCGGCCATTCACCAGCACCGTGCAGGCCCCGCACTGGCCATGGTCGCAGCCTTTCTTGGTGCCGGTCAGGTGCAGATGCTCGCGCAAGGCGTCGAGCAGCGTGGTGCGGGTGTCCAGGTCCAGGCGGTGTTCCTGGCCGTTCACCTGCAGGGTGACGGGCAGTTGGACCCCTTCGGGGATGGAGGGAGGCTGCACTTGCGCGCCGGCCGATCGAGGCACGGCCGTTGCCGCAGCCGTGGAGGCACCTGCAATCAGCAGGTCCCTGCGCGAAACGGAAAGCTGGGAGTTGTGTTCCATGGGGCGTCCATCGTGTTGGCTCTTCGTGGGGCGTGCACACTGCTGCGAACACGCCACTCCAAGCATCGGTTCGGGACGCGCCCCGGGTTGTAGGTGATGGTCCAACGTCCGGGACATCGGGTTGTCCGATGACGGATCAGCGCATGCAGACGTGCGAGGGCCCCCGGCCCATGCAAAGGCAGCGCCAGCAAGGCGCCCCAGCCTTTGCCGATGGGCCCTCCCCCGGCCCCGGCCCCGGCGCTGCGCCTAGGCCGCAGGCGGCATGTCGCCGCGCTGCATGCGCTCGAAGGCCTTGTCGATTTCCTCGGAGCGTATGGCGCCCGCAGCCGGCACGGGACGGCCCGCGCGCTGGGCGTCGATCTGCTCCTGCATGCGCGTGGCCACCTGCATCAGCACGCGGTGCAGGCCCAGCTGCTGTCGGCGGGCCTGGTCCAGGTGCGTGACCACGGGTTCCAGGGACTGGGCCAGCGACCGGGTCAGCAGTTGGCCCAGCATGTGGACCAGGGCCTGACGGTCCTGGGCGGCCTGCACCTCCGACGGGGTGCCGGCCTGGGTGCTGGCGGGCTCGCTGGCCGCCCTTTGCGCCATCAGCTCGCGTATGCCGTGCAGCGAGTCGCCTGCGGCGCTTTGCGTCTGCAGCAGCCGGGCCAGCAGTGCCTGCAGCGCTTGCAGGAGCTGGGACTGTTCAGCGGCGCCTTCCTGCATCGCCTGCTGCTGGGGCTGGGCCACCGACTGGGCCACCTCGCGCGTGGCGGCGACCAGATCGACCAGCTGCGCCGTCACGCGCGTGGCGGCGTCGGCATTGGCGCCGCCTGCGGCCTGGCGGCGCAGGAACTGCTGGCGTATCTGCTGCCAGCGGGCGCTGTCCTCGTCGCTCATCTGCCCGCGCAGCTCGGCGAGCTTGAGCAGGTTCTCCTCGGCGCCCGTGGTCAGCATCTGCGCTTCGCCCTGGTAGTGGTCGGCCAGCATCTGCTGCATTTCCTGGTCGTTCATCACCGGGGTGATTTTTTCGGCCAGCTTGTTCATGTTGCGGTAGCTGCCCTGCAGCCTGAAGGCCGGCTCGGTGCGGTAGCCGTCGTCCTGCGCGGCGCTCTGGATGTACTGCTGGTTGACCTTGAACACCAGCTCGCGCACCTGCACCATGCGGGCCAGCACGGCCTCGATCTCGCGCAGTTCGGCCGATGAATAGTCGTGCGACAGCGCGTTGCCCGAGACATCCCTGCCCTGCGCCTTGTCCAGCAGCAGGTACAGGTCCTGCAAGCTGCGCGTGGCCATCGGCGCCAGCACGGCGTTCGAGGTCATGCTGTTTTCGATATAGCTGAGCTTGAACACCTCCTGCATGCCGCCCAGCACATCGCCCAGGTTGTAGATGTCGGCACGGTTGGCCAGCATGTCGGGGATCTTGAAGACCTCGCCCGACTCGGTGTACGGATTGCCCGACATGACCACGCAAAAGCGCTTGCCGCGCATGTCGTGGGTGCGGGTCTGGCCCTTCCACACGCCCTCGATGCGGCGCGTGCCGTCCGACAGCGAGATGAATTTCTGCAGGAACTCGGGGTGCGTGTGCTGTATGTCGTCGATGTACAGCATCACGTTGTTGGCCATCTCCAGCGCCAGGTTGAGCTTTTCCAGCTCCTTGGCCGCCGTGGCGTCCGGCGCCTGGGCCGGGTCCAGCGAGCGCACCGAGTGGCCCAGCGCCGGGCCGTTGATCTTCATGAAGATCAGGCCCAGGCGGTTGGCCACGTACTCCATCAGCGTGGTCTTGCCGTAGCCGGGCGGCGAGATCATCATCAGCAGCCCCATCTGGTCCGTGCGCTTGTTCTCGCCAGCCACGCCGATCTGCTTGGCCAGGTTGTCGCCGATCACGGGCAGGTAGATCTCGTTGATGAGCCGGTTGCGCACAAAGGACGACAGCGGCCGGGCCTTGAATTCGTCCACCCGCACGCGCGAGCGCCAGTCCTGCAGCAGCTGCTGGCGCAGCGCCTGGTAGCGGCCGAATTCGGGGACAAAGCTGCGGAAATGGCGCGCGGCGCGCTGGCCCAGGTCGTCGATCTGCAGCCACATGCGGCCGTCCGCAATGCGCGGATGCTGGCCCAGCAGGCCCGGCACTTCATGGCGCAGGTCCACATTGCTGACCTTGCAGGGCAGTGGGCCGGCGCAGCACAGCCAGGCGGCGGCTTCGCCGCAATAGGCCAGCCAGGCCTGCCCTTGCCCGTCGTCCAGCGCGCGACAGGCGGTCTGCAGCCAGTGCAGCGCGCTGCGCCAGCGCTGGTCCAGCGGCGCCAAAGGCTTGTCGTGCCGGTCCTCGCCCTGCCAGTAGGCCTGCATTTCCTCCCAGCGCTGCAGCGGCTGGGCCTGCTGCTGCACGGCGGCCTGCAGTGCGGCAATGGCCGACTGGCTGTAGCTGGAGAAGGAAAAGCGCACGGCCTTTTGCGCCAGCTCGGCCTGCAGATAGTCGGCGGCGCCGTGGATGAGGCTGTCGATATCGCTGTCTGCGGACGCCGCCTGTCCTGGCAGCAGGTCGCGCAGCAGGCCCCGCTCGTCGGCATAGGCGCGCAGGCGCTCGGAAATGTCGGCGCGCAGGCTCAGCTGCTCGGCCTCGCTGCCGAACATCTGCTGCATGGCCTGGGCCTGCTGGGCGCGCAGCGGCCACTGCGCCATGGCGGCAGCCAGCTGCGGCTGCTGCACCTGGGCATGTGCGCTCCAGAACAGCAGGGCCAGCGCACGGGCGTGGGGCGCAAAGCGCAGCACGCCGGCGGCATCGCGCAGGGGCAGCAGTACCTGCAGGATGCGGGCCGCATCATGGTCGTGGATACCGCGCTCATAGCCTTCGCGGTAGCGCGGCGCGGAGAATTCGCGGATGGCCTGGGTCAGTGCCGCCTCGTCGGGCAGCAACTGGGCCAGCCGGGCCTCGCTCCAGCCGTCGCGGCGCTGGCGTGCGGCCTGCACCACTTCCAGGGCCAGGTATTCACCGCGATAGAAGTCTGCCGATTCGGCCGGCGTGGAGGCATCCCAGTAGGCCTGCAAAGCGGCCAGCTCGGGATTGTCCACGGGCTCGAAATACTCGGTGCCGACCAGGTGCAGGAACAGTGCGCCGTTGCGCGGCAGCAGGGTCAGGTCCAGTTCCTGGTTGCCCACGCTGAAGCGGTGGCGGCCCAGGCGGATGATGGCGCCGCCGCCTTCGTACAGCTCGCTGCGGTCCTGCAGCGCGCGAAACGCCTGGTCGCGCAGGTTCTTGACGCGGCCGTCGATATCGTCGGCCTTGACCGGGTCGTGCAGTTGCTCTCGCAGGCGCTGGGACAACTCCTTGAGCTTGCCGATCAGCGGATCGCCTGCAAAGAAAGCATGCAGCGCGTCGGCACTGGCCAGTTTCTCGGTGCGCTTGGGCAGGCTCTGCACGATGCGCAGGGCCGCGTCCAGCACGCCTTGCGCCTTGCGCTGGCGCTCGTCCTGCAGCGACTGGCGGCGCGCCTCGAAGCTCTCCAGCACCTCCTCGCGCTTGGCCATGATGTCGCCAAGGAACTGCTCGTGCTCACCGAAGCGGCTTTCGATTTCCTCCAGCTGCACCAGCAGACGCGCCAGCTGCTCGTCGCATTTCTCGGGCGTCTGCGCCAGGCCCAGGGCACTGACGATGCTTTGCGAGAACAGCGCCAGCTGGGCCGCGAACTGGGCCACGTTCTCGGCGCCACCCAGGCCCGACCGCCGCTGCTCGGCGCGTGCACGCACCTGGTTCAGGCGCGCGTAGACGGCCGAGATGCGGTCCACCACCTGGGTGCGCTGCGTGGCGTCGTCGATGGACAGGCTGCCCATCAGCTCGGACAGCATGTCCAGCGCGGCCGCCATGTCGGTCATGCGCGCCAGCGGCTCGTTGATCTGCGCCACCGTGGCTGCCGCCTGCGCAGCCTGGTCCAGCGCCTGCAGCTGATCGGCATAGGGCTGCATGGCCTCGTCGGTGGCAATGAAGGCGGCCGTGCGCTGGGAGACATCGGCCTGGGCCTCGTTGACGCCCTGCACCATGGTGTCGATGGCGGCCTGGTCCACATAGCGCAGGTCGCGCGTGGCCATGAGCTGGCCGCGCAGCTGGCCCAGCTGGGTGAGCGCATCCACGTATTCGCCAATGCCCTTCCAGTCCGCCAGGCGCAACTGCTTGAGCAACCGGCCATGGCGGCCGGACACCTCGCCCATGGCCTTGGCCGAGGCATTGCGGATGCTCTCGACCTTTTCGTACTCGTCGATGACCGCATCACCCGTGGCGACGATGCCCAGCAGGGTCTCGTGCACCCCCTTGAGCTGCGGCGCGCCCAGCCAGTGGTAGCGCTCGAACAGGCGGCGCGCGGCGTCGATCAGGCGCTCGTAGCGCGGCAGCGAGACCTCGGTGGCCGCGATTTCCTTGCACACGCTGTATAGGTCCGAGATGCCGCTGACCAGCTCGGCATTGCCGATGCGGCCCAGGAAGCTGTCGCGCTGCGGCTGGCGCGCCGCGTAGTCGTCCGAGGCGAAGGGCGTGCGCCAGACCTGCATGGGGTGCACGCGCGAGGCTTCGTTGCTCTCGGCCGCGAAGATGACGATGCGCCCGTCGTCCATGCGCGCATGGCCGTGGCCGATGATGGGCGGCTGCAGGGCGCGCTCGATCAGGTTGTACTTGAACAGCGCCATGCGCCCGCTCTCGGGCTCGTAGAACACGTAGAGCACGTCCTCGCCGTTGGGCGACCGGATGCTGCGCCGGTAGCGCATGCCCTGCATGTTCTGCTCGAACGAGCGGTTCTCCCCGCTTTGCAGGTAGTAGCCGCCCGGGAAGATGATGCCGTGGTCCTGCGGCAGCTGGATGCAGGCCGCGCCGATGGCATCCATGCGCAGCACCTGGCGGGAGACGGTGTTGAAGATCAGGTAGCGCCACTGCTCTTCGCGGTAGGGCAGGATCTTCAGCAGGATCAGGCTGCCGACGGCGGCGTACTCGAACACGGCGTCGTCCAGCGACTGGTTCTTCTCCTGCACGGGCTCGCTGTAGATGCCCAGTCCGTCGTTGGTGTTGTTCTCGACCTTGATGGTCAGCGTGCCGCCCAGGGTCTCGACGAAGACCTTGTCCAGCACGTTGATGTGCGGGTGGCGCCCCTGCACGAGTTGCTCGCGCCCGGCGCGCTGCCATTCGAAGTCATGGGGCGCAGGCAGTTCGATGTCGCGCTCGCCGCGGTTGTCTATGTAGCGTATGGGCTGGCCGTCCACGGGCACGGACCAGCGGAACACGCGCACATCGGACAGGCGCTCGCCGATCTGGAAGCTCGCCAGCAGCTTGCCGTCGCGCACGGCCAGCTGCATCAGCCGCGTGTTCTTGTAGTAGGCGTACAGCTCCTGGAAGTCCTGCACGAAGCTCTGTATGCCCAGGAAACTGTCCTTGAGGTCCACGGGAGTGACTTCGTAGCCCTGCTCTCCCTCGTGCAGGCGGTACAGGCCGAACACGTCTTCCACGCGCGTGGACTGCTTCAGGCCCATGAAGACGTTGTAGCCGAACAGCAGGTAGCCGCCGACCTGGGCGATGTCGCGGCCCAGGCAGTTGTTTTCGGTGCGCACGCGCATGCGCCCGATGACTTCCATCTGGCTGCGGCCGAATTCCTCCAGCCGCTCCTCGTTGAGCTGGCGCACCAGCGCCTCCAGCGCCTGCCCCTGGCCGTCCAGGCGCTTGGCCAGCACTTCGTAGGAGCCGCCGCTGGCGACTGCCTGGTCCACGGCGGAGGCGGCAGTGTCGGGGGAGAGGGGCGGTGAGGACGGTGTGGACGGTGTGGACGATGGGGACGGTTGGGACATGGGCGTCACGGGCTTTCGCGTGTCAGGGACCATTCACGCCTTTCCCCGCCGGCCGGCAGACGGGCGGGCAGGCAGGCGAAGACGAAGGCGGATGCGGGAGGGATGCGGGAGGCTGGGCAGCCGGCGGAGGGAGCGGCCGGGCGGCCGCCCCGTTCAGTCGGCCGTTGAATCGACCGTTCAGTCGACCCTCTGCGTGGGCGGCAGGCCCTTGCCGTCGCCCAGCGCGTTGAGCAGCGATGCGCCGTCCTTGCCGCTGAGGAACTTGCCGATCAGGTCCTGCACGATGGGGCTCTTGCCCGCCACGCCTTCCACGGCCTTGCCCACGGACAGCGCCTTGGCGAAGTTGTCGAAGAAAGCGCCCTCGCCCCCCACGATGTCGATGTTGGCCTTGCTGAGCGCGGCCGACAGCACCTCGGACTGGTCCTTGGCCACGCTCTTGTTGGCTTCGATGGCGGCCAGCGCCTGCTCGAAGTTCTTCTCCAGCTGCATGCGGAACTCCTCATGCGAGCGCGCCTGGTCGGACAGCGAGGCCAGCGCGGTGAACTTTTCGGTCAGGCCCTTGGCCTCGGCGAAGAGCTTGTCGCGCAGCACATCGGCCTCGGACGTGCCCACGTCGCGGGTGACCAAGGCCTTGGTCGCGCCCACCTGGGCCTCGCCGCGCGCCTGGGCCAGCAGGCGCTCTTCCAGCACCTTGGCATCGGCCAGGCCCTGCTTTTCGTTGGCGTCGGCCGTGGCCTCGATGACGCGCGCCTCGGCCAGGCCCTTTTCCTGCTGGCCCTTGGCCTCGGCCATCATCTTCTCGGCGATCACCCTGGCCTGCGCCAGGCCTTCCTTTTCCAGGGCGGCGGCCGTGACTTCGCGCACCTTGGCATCGGCCAGGCCGGGCGCGGCGCGCTCGACCTCGATGGCCTCGGCCAGCTTCTTCTTGGCCTCGGCGGTCTTGCTGGCCGCTTCCAGCTCGGCCTGGGCCATGGTCGTGACTTCCACGGCCTTGTGGCGCGAGGCGGCCTCTTCGGCCTCCGCCTTCTTGACCTGGCGCACCAGGTCTTCCTCGGCCTGGGCCTGGGCAGTCAGCACGGTGACCTGCTTCATGCGCTCGGCCTCGGAGACCACGCGCACTTCCTTGATGCGTTCCTCTTCCTGGGCCACGGACTTTTCCACCACCACGCGCTCGCGCACCACGTTGGCGATGTTGGCCTTCTCGACCTCGATGGCCTTTTCCTTCTCGATGCGCTGCAGCTCCACCTCGCGCTGGCGGGCCACGATCTCCAGCTCCCTGGCGCGCGTGACCTTCTCGACCTCGATCACCACCGCACGCTCACGGTTTTGCTGGGCCACAGCCACTTCGCGCTGGCGATTTTCCTCGCGGATGTCCAGCTGCTCCTGGGTCTGGATGCGGGCCTGCTCGGCCTTCAGGCGCTCTTCTTCCTGCACCTTCTGGGTCTCGGCCTGCTCGCGCGCCTGGATGGTGGCGATCTCGCGCTTTTGGCGGGCCTCGGCGTCGGCCTGCTGGCGCTCCAGCGCCAGCATGGCTTCCTTGGTCTCCACGTTCTTCTTGGTGATGGCCAGGTCGGAGTTGCGCTCGAGCTCGTTGGTGACGATGTTCTGGTTGGCCGTCAGCTCGGTGATCTTGCGGATGCCTTCGGCATCCAGGATGTTGTTGGGGTCCAGCGAGGACTTGGGAGTCTGCTCCAGATAGTCGATGGCCACGTCCTCCAGCACATAGCCGTTGAGGTCGTTGCCGATGACATGGATGATCTGGTCGCGGAAATCCTGGCGGTTCTCGAACAGCTTCACGAACTCGATCTGCTTGCCCACGGTCTTGAGCGCCTCGGAGAACTTGGCGTTGAACAGGTCGTTGACGGCCGTCTTGTCCGAGGCCCGGTCCACGCCGATGGCCTTGGCCACCTTGAGCACGTCCTCGGCCGTTTCATTGACCCGCAGGTAGAAGGCCACGGTGATGTCGGCGCGCATGTTGTCGCGGCAGATCAGGCCTTCCTTGCCGCGCCGGTCGATCTCCAGCGTCAGCAGCGAGATCTGCATGAATTCCTTCTTGTGGATCACCGGCAGCACCAGGCCGCCCGTGAACTTGACCTTGGGCTGCGAGGTGGTGTCGTTGATGATCAGTGCCGTGCCCTGCGGGACCTTGATGTAGAAGGCCTTGACCAGGGCGAACAGCCCGAGGATGACGACGAAGACGGAACCGATCACCACCCCGGCGACGATGTACCACTCCATGTTGCTCATGTTCATGCGAATCTCCCCTGTGAATTGCTATCTGTGAAAACGCTGAAAAACGCAAAGGCCGCGCCCGCCGCACGGGCGCCCGGGCCAATGGGAATCAATGGGAACGAATAGGAAGGAATTCCTGGAAATTCCTGGAGCTAGCGCGGCAGCTCGGTGCCGTCGAACTCGGCCTTGCTGACCACGCGCCAGGCGTTGTGCTCGGGCAGGTGCTCGATGAGCACGATCTCGGTGCCCCGGCCCAGTGCGCGCTCGGGCGAGCGCATCTGCACGTTCAGGCCGGCGCCGCCGTCCTCCACGCTGCCGTAGCCCTGCGTGCCGTCCACCACGGCGCTGCGCACCAGGCCGGTGCGGCCCAGCAGCACCTTGGGCTCCTCTGCAGGCGCCACCTTGTTGACGATGCCCCGCAGCGGGCGCAGCACCAGCACCGTGGCGGCAAAGCCCAGCACGGCAGCCGCCACGGCCACCAAGGTGCCGGTCAGCAGGTTCACCAGGGTCCAGCCCTGGGGCATGGGCACGAAATGGCACAGCACATAGGAAGCCAGCCAGGACAGCAGGAACAGCGCGGTGAGGATGACCGTGAGCGGAATGCCGCCCAGGCCCACCTTGAGCAGCAGCCCGGCCAGCGCGCTGGCCGAGTGCTCCACGCCGTGCGCATGGTCGCTGCCGTCGAACAGCACCCAGTGGTCCAGCGAGTCCACCTCCAGCAGGCCCAGCATGGCGATCAGCCAGTACAGCAGCATGAACAGCAGCAAGGCGCCGAAGATGAAGGTCGGAAAGCCGAACGCGTATTGCAGGAATGCAGACATGTTTTATCTCCTCCCTTCAAACCCGGCAGCCAGGACGGCGGGCACGACGCGGCCTGCCCGGACCACGGCCGCGCATCAAGCGCTTTTTCCGCCAGCGGCTGCGCGCTGCGCCTTCAGGCGTTCCAGCACCGATTGCGCATTGCCCGCCTGGGGCGTGATGCCGGCGGCACGCAGCTTGGCATCCAGCGCGTCTTCGCTGTTGTCGCGCGCCAGCTCGGCCGCGCTTTCCATGCGCGCACCGCGCTCGGCCTGCTTTTGCTTGATGCGTTCCAGCGAATCCAGCGCGCTTTGCACGCGCGTCTGCGATCCTGCATAGCGGCCGGCCACCGTGGCCTGGGCGCGCTGCACGCTTTCCGTGGCCTTGACGGTGTCGGCCTGCTGCTTGAGACGCTTGATATGCGTCTGCGCCGTCTGTATGGCCACGCGCAGCTGCTCCACGCTTTGTGTGTAGGCGTCCAGCTGGGATTGCTCCTCGTCGCGCTGCGTCTCCAGCACGGAGACCTTGCCGGCCACTTCCAGCGCCAGCGCCTCGTCACTGGTGTCCAGCGCCTTGACGGCATAGCCCTCGTACTCGGCAATGCGTTCCTGGGTCTGCTTGAGCTTGCCGGCCGCCAGCTTTTGCTTGGCCATGATGTCGGCCAGCGCTTCCTTGGACTTGTTCAGGTCGCTGTCGGCATCGCGGATTTCCTGGTCCAGGATGCGCAGGGCCTGGCTGTCGGTCACCGCCTCGCCGGCCTCGTGCGCTGCGCCGCGCAACGCGGTCACCAGCTTGTTCCAGATGGTCATGATGATCTCCTTGGGGCTCAGTGTCTTCAACGGGCAGGCTTCAGGCCTGCACTGGCGCGGGCACCGGCGCAGGGGTCAGATAGTGAGCCAGCGCCTCGGTGGCCTGGATGACGCTGTCGGCCAGGGTGAGGATTTCGGCAATGATGTCGCCCTCGCTGCTGCTGGCATGCAGGGCGGCGAACATCACATAGCCCTCGCCGCCATGGGCCTGGGGTTCCAGCGCCATGGTGGTGAAGGGAAACAGCTTTTGCAGGCGCAGCATCTGCTCGTTGAGGCCGGCGCGGTCGTGCACCTGATCGGCAGGCCAGAGAAAGGCCTCCACCACCAGCTGGTCGCCCGACAGGGCCACGTGGACCGGCAGATCGCCGAATTCGGGCAGGCTGATGAGCAGACTGGCGTCCGCGCCTTCAAGCACCTCGATATGGAGCCGGCCGCCCTGCACCAGCGTTGATTGCTGCAGGTCGCCCGCCAAGGCGTGAATATCCCGATATGCCTGTCTGCTGTTGTCCATGCTGCCCTCCTTATGGATGAGAACCATTGAATCCGGTTGCAAGCCGGACACGCGCATTTGCTTTTCCAATTGCTGCAATGCAGCACCGTACTCTGGAAGAATCCAGACCTCCTTTTTCACCAGCCCCTGCTCGCGCAGCCGTTGCCGGTGCAGACGCTGGTAGTGGGCTGATGTCTTTTGTTCCATGCGGATACGATAGCGACCATTACATGTGATGTCTACATGTAATGAAGATCAATTTGTAAACGGATATGTAAAAGGAGTGCCGCAATGGAAGGCATTGCAGACGCACTGACCATGCCTTTGCGTTGCTGCAAATGCCCGTTCATTATTCATTTTTTCTACTGAAAATCATTTATCGACAATTTTTCCTATCACCCACAGAAGAGCTCCTGCACAGGGGGCGACCGCTGCCGCGAAAGGCTGCCGAGGCACTGCACAATGGCCGCTGTCGCAGGCAGACCCGGCCCTTGGCTGCCCGGCGCACGCTACGGAAACCTCTGCATGCCCGCCTTTCGGCTCTCACTTCGCACGGCAGTCACGGCCCCCTTCATTGCGGTGTTTGTGGTCACGGCCGGGCTATTGGCGGCTTGGCAGCAGCGCCAGGTGGACCAGCTCATCAATCGCGAAAGTCTGCGGCTGCTCGACTCCCTGTCCACCACCACGCGCCACCAATTGGCCGACTATCTGGAGACTCCGCTGCGCGTGCAGCAGGCCCTGGCCGAGACCGTGGCCCGGCAGGCGCTTTACACCCCCGGAGACCTGCGGCCCATCTATGGCTATCTGACACGCTCATTCACCGAGCTCTATGCCCAGCACCACCAGATCAGCCTGTTGAGCTTTGGAGGCGTGCAAGGCGAATACACGGGGGTGCGGCTGGAGCCCGATGGCCACTACCGCCTGATTCTTCAGGACCGCAGCACCCAGGGAACCTTGCAGATTTTCGAGGGACTGCAGCCGGGCCCGCCCATGTCCAGCCTTGCCGGCTACGACCCCCGCGTGCGTCCCTGGTACCAGCCCGCCATTCGCGAAGACGGCCCGCACTGGTCGCCCATCTACACGGTGACGGGGGACCGGGGTGATGCCACGATTTCCGCAGCCACTGCGGTGCGTGTGTCCGGCCAGTTGGCCGGCGTGCTGGCCGCCGATGTGCGGCTGAGCAGCATGAACCGCTTTCTGCGCGACGAGCCCCTGCGCGGCAATGGCCATATCGCCGTGGTCGATGCGCAGGGCTACATGGTGGCGCACTCCTCCGAGCTGTCGGTGCTGAAACGCCGCGAAGGCCCCTACGACCCGCCCGTGCGCCTGCGCCTGTCCGAAAGCCCCGACCTGGCGCTGCGCTCGCTGGCAGCCCGGCTTCCCGAGCACCTGCCCGGGCATGCGCGCGAGGGCTCGACGCCAGCCCGGACAGGCCCTGACCGTGTCATCAACCTGAGCTTCACGGAGCAGGGCCAGATCTACCACGGGCAGGTCACCCCCTTCCACGATGTGCGCGGCATCGACTGGCGGATCCTGGTGCTGCAGCCCGAGTCCGATCTGGTCAGCAGCATGCGGGAGGACAGCCGCCATACCCTTTTCCTGGCTGTCGGCCTGGCCTTGCTGGGGCTGGCGCTGGGCCTGTGGTGCCTGCGCAGGGCGCTGCGCCCCCTGGCCGTGACGGCCGACGCGGCCAACCGCCTGGCCCAGGGTGACTGGAGCGCGGTGAAGGCGCTGCCGGACACGTCCGTGGTGGAAACCTCGTCCCTGGTCTCGGCATTCCACAACATGGCGCAGCGGCTGCAGGAATCCTTCGAGCACATGCGCACCCTGCTGCAGTACGACAGCCTGACGCAGCTGCTCACGCGCGCCGGCCTGATCGAGCAGGCCGATGCGGCGGCAGCCGCCAACACGCCCTGCCCTGCCGCGCTGTGCCTGCTGGAGCTGCAGAATTTCCGCAGCGTCCGCGACGATGTGGGCCATGGCACGGGCGAGCAGTTGCTGCGGGCCGTGGCCGAGCGGCTGCGCAACCACCATCTGCAGTTTCCTGCCCTGCTGGCGCGCACGGCCAGCAACGAGTTCGCCATGCTGTGGCTGCATGACTGCACGCCGCAGCAGATGCAGGACAAATGCCGCCATCTGCTGGAGATCTTCGACCAGCCATTTTCCGTGGGCAAGGACGACATCGTGCTGCGCGCCTGCGCGGGCGCCGTCAGCGGCGAGCTGCTGCCGGGCGCGCTGCCCGAGTGGCTGCGCAACGCCAGCATTGCGCTGGGTGAGGCGCAGCGCAATG
>NZ_JTKZ01000341.1:0-19866 GCF_000799035.1 Delftia sp. ZNC0008 | reverse complement strand
CGGTCAGGGCGATGACGACTGGGAAACCTTCTGAGCCTCATTCCTGGCGCAGCGGGCTGTGCGCCTGCAGCTCCTGCAGGTAGCCGGCCATGCCTTCGCCCTCGCGGTCCAGAAAGCGCGAGATGGCGTCGGCGAAGGACGGGTGGGCAATCCAGTGGGCGCTGGGCGTCACCACGGGCAGCAGCGCCCGCGCCATCTTGTGTTCGCCCTGGGCGCCTCCCTCGAAGTGCGCAATCCCGCGTTCTATGCACCAGGCGATAGGCTGGTAGTAGCAGGCCTCGAAATGCAGGCAGTCCACGCGCTCCAGCGCGCCCCAGTAGCGGCCGTAGGCCGTGCCCTGCGGAATGTGCGGGATGTGCGGGATCTGCGGCGTGTCGCGGTCGCAACTGCCGGCTGAAAGCCGTGCGGCTGCCGCATCGAGTGCGATCAGGCTGCAGGCCATGGGTTGGCCGTCGCGCTCGGCGACGAACATCAGCCAGTTCTCGGGCATCTGGTGCGCCATGGCCTCGAAGAAGGCCGGCTGGAGGTACGGGGCGTTGCCGTGTTCCAGATAGGTGCGTTCGTGGCAGCGGTAGAAGAAGGCCCAGTCCTGGGCGCTCATGTCGGGGCCGTGCACTGCTCGAAAGCGCACGCCGGCCTCGTGCACCTTGCGCCGTTCCTGGCGAATCTTCTTGCGCTTTTCCTGGTTCAGCGTGGACAGAAAGTGGTCGAAGTCCCGGTGGCCCGCACCCCCGGCGTTCTGGTTGCTCCAGTGGAACTGCACGGTGCTGCGCTGCATCCAGCCGTCGGCGTCGCAGGCTGCCAGATCCTCGGCATCGCTGAACAGCAAATGCAGGGAAGACAGCTGCTGCGCCTGGGCCCATTCGCGCACGGCGCGCACCAGGGCCGCACGCAGCAGCGGCGTGCGTGCCAGCAGCCGGCTGCCCGGCACAGGCGTGAAAGGCACGGCGAGCACGCCCTTGGGGTAGTAATCCAGCCCATGCTGGGCGTAGGCGCGCGCCCAGGCAAAGTCGAACACGTACTCGCCATAGGAATGCGCCTTGGCGTAGACCGGGCAGGCGGCGACCAGCTCGCCGCCCTGCCAG
Organism: Delftia sp. ZNC0008; assembly: GCF_000799035.1. Classification (NCBI taxonomy): domain Bacteria; kingdom Pseudomonadati; phylum Pseudomonadota; class Betaproteobacteria; order Burkholderiales; family Comamonadaceae; genus Delftia; species Delftia sp. ZNC0008. The sequence continues at coordinate 18,781 of NZ_JTKZ01000341.1, read as the reverse complement.
AGCGTGACCACGCGGGCGGCCCAGCCGGTTTGCGGCACGGCGCTGCCGCTGGATTCCAGCGCGCTCAGGTACTCGTGGCGCATGAAGGGGGTGGGCGCAGCCTGCGATGCCAGCAGCGCATTCCAGGCCTGGGCATCGAGCTGCTGCACGCTGTCCAGCACGCGGGTGATAATTGCGGTTTCAGCCATGCCATTCCTTGCAGGCCCGTGTGACGCGCGCTGCCGCCTTGCGCTGTGGGGTGGCCTTGTCGGCCCTGTTGGCTCCATTGCATTCCATGACGCTCTCCATCTGCACTGCCCAGCTCAACTTTGTCGTGGGCGATCTGCCCGGCAATGTCCAGAAAATCATTGCCGCAGCCCGTGAAGCTTATGCCACGGGAGCGCGCTTGCTGCTGACTCCCGAGCTTGCCCTGTGCGGCTATGCGGCCGAAGACCTCTATCTGCGTCCCGCCTTTCTGGACGCCTGCGATCAGGCCGTGCAGCAGCTGGCGCTGGAGACCGCGCAATGGCCGGGCCTGGCGCTGGTGCTGGGCCATCCCTGGCGCGACCCCGGCGCTGGTGGCGCGTTGCGCAATGCAGCCAGCGTGCTGCGCGACGGGCGCGTGGAATGCAGCTACGCCAAGCAATGCCTGCCCAACTACGGCGTGTTCGACGAGCAGCGCTACTTTGTGGCCGGCCAGTCGCCTTGCGTGGTCGAGGTCCAGGCAGTTCGCGTGGGCTTGCTGATCTGCGAGGACGCCTGGCATCCCGGGCCGGCAAGCGCGTCTGCCGCGGCGGGTGCGCAATTGCTGGCCGTGATCAATGCTTCGCCCTTTCATGAGGGCAAGCAGGCCGAACGTGAAGCCACGCTGGCTGCACGTGCGCGTGAGACCGGCCTGCCCCTGGTCTACGCACATCTGGTCGGTGGCCAGGATGAAATTGTCTTCGATGGCAGCTCCTTTGCCGTGCACGCCGACGGCAGCATTGCCGCACGCGCGGCGGCCTTTGCCGAGGCGCTGCCGTTGGTGGAAGTGCGTGCCGGCGCGCAGGAATTGACGCTGGCCGCCGATGTGCAGCCACCGGTGGAGCACCTGCCGGCTCTGTGGTCCGCCCTGGTGCTGGCCGTGCGCGACTACGTGGGCAAGAACCGTTTCCCCGGCGCGCTGCTGGGCCTGTCGGGCGGGATCGACTCGGCCCTGGTGCTGGCGATTGCGGTCGATGCGCTGGGCGCGGACAAGGTGCACACGGTGATGATGCCTTCGCCCTATACGGCGGACATCAGCTGGATCGATGCGCGCGACATGGCCGAGCGTGTGGGCGTGCGCTATGACGAAATCTCCATCGCGCCCCAGTTCGAGGCCTTCAAGGCCGCCCTGGCTCCGGCCTTCGCGGGCCGCGCCGAGGACACGACCGAAGAGAACCTGCAGGCCCGCATCCGCGGCACCTTGCTGATGGGCCTGTCCAACAAGTTCGGCTCCGTGGTGCTGACCACCGGCAACAAGAGCGAGATGTCCACCGGCTACTGCACGCTCTATGGCGACATGGCCGGCGGCTTTGCCGTGATCAAGGACGTGCTCAAGACCGAGGTTTTTGCGCTGGCGCGCTGGCGCAATGCCAACGATCCGTTCGGCACGGGGCTGGACCCCATTCCGGATCGCATCATCACGCGCCCGCCCAGCGCCGAACTGCGCCCGGACCAGAAAGACCAGGACAGCCTGCCCGCTTATGAGGTGCTCGACGCCATCGTGCGCCGATACATGGAAAATAACGAAAGCATCGCCTCCATCGTGGCCGACGGATATGCCGGCGCCGATGTGGAGCGAGTGACGCGCCTCATCCAGATCAACGAATACAAACGCCGCCAGGCGCCCGTGGGGCCGCGGCTGACGCGCCGCAGCTTCGGCAAGGACTGGCGCTACCCGATCACCAACCGCTTTCGCGCTTGAAGCACCTGAGGCGGCGGGGTTTCCTGGCCAGCCGTCTTGCCCCGTATTGCATGCACTGAGGAGTTCACCCCATGAAAATGATCACCGCCATCATCAAGCCGTTCAAGCTGGAAGAGGTCCGCGAGGCACTGGCCGACTGCGGCGTAAATGGCCTGACCGTCACCGAGGTCAAGGGCTTTGGTCGCCAGAAGGGCCATACCGAGCTCTACCGTGGCGCCGAGTACGTGGTGGACTTCCTGCCCAAGGTGAAGATCGAGGTGGTGGTCCGCACGGAAGACGTGGACCGCTGCGTGGATGCCATCGTCAACGTGGCCCGCACGGGCAAGATCGGTGACGGGAAGATCTTCGTCACCGCCGTGGAGCGCGTGGTGCGCATCCGTACCGGCGAACTCGACGACGGAGCCATCTGAACCCGGCAGCAGTGCAGGGCGCACGCGGCGCCCTGGGCTCGACATCCGGATTCCAGCGGCCACCCCTGAACGGGTGGCCGTTTCCGTTTCAGATCACGGCGCGCAAGGGGGCCGTTTCCAGGCCCGTGCCCGCGTTCTGCACCAGGGATTGCAGCAGTGCGGGGATGTCGCTGCCGCTTTCTATCAGTCCCATCTGCCACTCGCCCATGAAGCCATGGCCCACGCAGGTCTGCAGGAACTGCAGCATGCTGTCGTAGTAGCCGTCCACATTGAGCAGGCCGATGGGCTTGTCGTGGTAGCGCAGCTGGCGCCAGGTCCAGACCTCGAACAATTCCTCGAAGGTGCCTATGCCGCCGGGCAGGGCGACGAAGGCATCGCTGCGCTCGGCCATCATGGCCTTGCGCTCGTGCATGGTCTGGACGATGTGCAGTTCGTCGCAGGCATGGTTGGCCAGCTCCTTGTCCACCAGCGCCTGCGGGATCACTCCCACGACGCGGCCACCGGCCTGCCGCGTGGCCTCGGCCACCTCGCCCATCAGGCCGCTGCGCCCGCCGCCGTAGACCAACTGGCCGCCGTGCTCGCCAATCCAGCGGCCGGTGGCGCGGGCGGCCTCGATGAAACCGGGCTGGTCGCCGGGGCGCGAGCCGCAATACACACAAATGGAAAACGTGGGATTTGTCATGCAATGAACCGTTGATAGAGAGCCGCCAGCCAGACGCCCGTGCACAGCAGCAGCGCCAGCAGCACGGCGGCGCTGCCCATGTCCTTGGCTTGCTTGGACAGGGCGTGCCATTCGGGGCCTATGCGATCGACCACGGCCTCGATGCCGCTGTTGAGCAATTCCACGATCAGCACCAGCAAGACCGTGCCCGCCAGCAGCGAGACCTCGATCCAGCTGCGTCCCAGCCAGAAAGCGGCAGGGATCAGCACGATGGCGGCCAGCGCTTCCTGGCGGAAGGCTTTCTCATTCCATCCGGCACGAAGGCCGGACAGCGAATAACCCGCAGCGTGCCAGACACGGTTCAGGCCCGTGCGGCTTTTCTGGGGATTGACAGGCGTGCTGTCGTTGGACTTGGGTGAAGCGGCGGGCATGCTGGGGAGTGTAGGAGATGCGATGCTGCCTTTGCCGCTCAGCGTTTTTTCCTGGGCGGCGGGGCCTGGTGGATCAGCTGTGTGCCGGCCCAGGCGTCATGCCAGAACTGGCGGCGCGGATGAAGGCGGCTGAGCAGGGCCCAGAGTGCCACCCACAGCACCAGCAGCACCAAGGTGGTCAAGGCCGGCACGCCGGTGGAGTAGGCCGCCAGCGGTGGCAGCAGCCAGATCCAGCTCAGCACATAGCGCCGCAGGGCGCGCAGCTGGCTGACGGGCTGGCCTGCAGCATCCACCAGGCGGATGTGCCAGGTCTTCATGGCCAATGTCTGCCCCTTGGACCAGAACCAGACGAAATAGATGCCCAGCACCACGAACATGAAGGCCTGCAGCGCATGGCGGTTGTCCATGGCGTTGCGCGTCTGAGACAAGGTGCCAAACAGATATCCGGCGATGAAGACCACGCCGAACAGCAGCATGCCCTCATATAGCCAGCAGGCCATGCGCCGGGCCAGGCGCGGGGCCATCCGTGGATCGGCGGCGGAGCCGGCTGCCGTGGAGGCGGGGGAGGTGGCGTTCGTCATGCGGGCGTGTCGGGGCGCTGCATCAATGCGAAGGGGCTGCTTCGCCGTGCGAGGGCTGTGGGGTGGCCTCGGCGCCGTCATGCAGTTCCATGGGCGGCAAGGGCATGGGTGTGGCCGAAGGCACTTCCACCGGGGCTGTCTCCACCAGCGCAGGCGGGCGCACGGGATGGGTTTCCACGGCCGAAGGCGACGCGACCGGTGGAACCGGAGGCGGCGGATTGTAGATGGTGGCTGGTGGAATCTTTGGGGGATTCGGAATGGTGGCCGGTGCCACCGAGGCCGCAGGAATCCGCGCCAGACGCTTGGGCGCCACGGGCTGTATGGCGTTGGCGGCGCCCTTGACCTTGGGCGCGGCGCGTGCAGCCAGAAGGCGTTTTTCTTCGTCGCTGAGCGCCTGGTAGGCCTCCCACTGGGCTCGCTTGTCCGTGGCAAGGCGGTTGGTCAGGGCGAAATTCAGGCGGGCCTGGCTGCGCTGCTGGGCGCTGAGGCTGGACCAGGTCTGCATGCGGTCGCGCAGCTTTTCCTGCTCCTTTTCGCTGAGCTTGTCCCAGCCTTCGGCCAATGCCATCCAGCGGCGCTTTTGCAGCGCGTCCATCATGGACCAGCGCTCGGAAAGGGGCTCGAGCACCCTGCTTTGCGCAGGCGTCAGCTCGGCCCAGCGTGGGCCGGAGGCCAGGGCCGTGGCGCGCTGGCGCGTGGCTGCGTCGCCATGCAGGGTCTTGGAGGCCGCAATGGTGGCCGGCGACACCGTGCTGGGCGCCAGCCGCACCTGTTGCACGACGCGCCAGCCGGTCCAGGCCAGCGCCATCAACAGCACCGCCGCCAGGATGGCGGCGGGTGATCGGTGGAACGCAGCGCGTGAATCAGTGGGCATGCAGGCAGGCAAGGCGGGTATCAGCGTTCCGTGTTGGTGGCCGAAGTCTTCAGGTACTGGATGAAACCGGGGTCGGCATAGGCGGCAGGGGGCAGGTCATCGGTCAGCAGGGCCGTATCGACCTCGGCAACCTCGGTCAGGCCAATCTGATCGGTCTGCACGTTGACGACCACCAGGCCAATGATGAGGGCCAGCACCGGCACGGCCGAGATCAGCGCGCGCCACCAGGTGCCGCCTTCGTCGCCAGAGCCCAGCGTCATGGTGGCACCCTGAGCCTGGGTTGCGCTGGCAGCCTGCACGGTCGCAGCGCGCAGTTCGCGCCGGCGAACGGACAGGGCGCGCTCGCGCCCAGCGCGCAGCCGCTCGGTGATGTCGTATGGCAGCAACGCCTCGCCGTCACCCAGGCGCGCGGTGATCCGGCGTGCGATGCGGTCGGCCGCCATTTCGCTGTGGAGAGTGAGAGTGGGCGCAGTCTTCATAGCTCGATTCCTTTGGCCTTCAGTGCCTTGCTCAATGTCTGGATGGCGCGGAAACAATGTGTTTTTACACTTCCTTCGGAACACCCCATCGCGGCAGCGGTCTCCGCAACGTCCATCTCTTCCCAATAACGCATCAGGAATGCTTCGCGTTGACGCGCCGGCAGCTCCTGTATCTCTTTTTCAATGCTTTGCAAAATCTGCGCCCGCTCGGTCAGATCCTCGGCGCTGCGGGCGGTTTCGCCGTTCTGTGCGGAGTCGGCGTAGGTCTCGAGCCAGTCGAAGTCCGCATCGTCGCCGGCCGAGGCCTCCAGATCGCTCATGCGGGTGAAGAGGGCGTTCTGCGTCTTTTGCCTGCGAAACCAGTCCAGGGTGCTGTTGGACAGGATGCGCTGGAAGAGCATGGGCAGCTCGGTGATGGGCTTGTCGCCATAGTGCTGCGCCAGCTTGAGCATGCTGTCCTGCACGATGTCCAGCGCCGCCTCCTCGTCCCGGACGTGGAAAAAGCTGCGCTTGAAGGCACGCTTTTCTACGCTTTTGAGGAAGTCGGATAGTTCTTGCTCGGTTGCCAAAAGGAACGCAGGCCCGGATGAGGGGCTCGTTGAGGGGGCTGAACGGACGCGGGACCCGATTATCGCACCGCAGTGTCAATTTTTTTCGCACGATGGCGCACAGGCTTGTTGCAGTGCGATAATGTCTGCTGCAATTCAAAAAGGCAAACGGGTCACGGTCCGGCGTTTACTCACTCGCCCATGTCTGTTGGTCCTAAGTCCCGCACCGGCCTCACAAGGGCTTCAGGCAAGGGGCACCCAAGGTTTTTCGTTAGAGAAATTCACAAAGGTTGATCATGGAAATTTCCAAAGCCGAGTACTCCAGCGCGGCAGCAGCGGCGTCGCAGTCCCATGCATCCCAGGAGCTGATGGGCTCCGAGATCCTCGTCAAGTCCCTGCAGGCCGAAGGCGTCAAGCAGCTTTGGGGCTATCCGGGCGGTGCGGTCCTGTACATCTACGACGCCCTCTACAAGCAAGACACCATTCAGCATGTGCTGGTGCGCCACGAGCAGGCGGCTGTGCATGCGGCAGACGGTTTTGCCCGTGCCACGGGTGAAGTCGGCGTGGCCCTGGTGACCTCGGGTCCCGGCCTGACCAACGCCGTCACCGGCATTGCCACCGCCTACACCGATTCCATTCCCCTGGTCGTGATCAGCGGCCAGACCTCGACGGCCTACATCGGCACCGATGCATTCCAGGAGTGCGACACCGTCGGCATTACCCGCCCCATCGTCAAGCACAACTTCCTGGTCAAGGATGTGCGCGAGCTGGCGGACACCATGAAGAAGGCCTTCCACATCGCGCGCACCGGCCGCCCCGGCCCCGTGGTGGTGGACATCCCCAAGGATGTGTCCTTCAAGAAGGCTCTCTACACCGGTTACCCCGAAAAGGTGGAGATGCGCTCCTACAACCCGGTGCGCAAGGGCCATGCCGGCCAGATCCGCAAGGCGCTGCAGTTGCTGCTGGCTGCCAAGCGTCCCTATATCTACACGGGTGGCGGCGTGCTGCTGGGCAATGCCTGCAACGAGCTGCGCACCCTGGTGGACATGCTGGGCTACCCGGTCACGCATACGCTGCTGGGCCTGGGTGCCTATCCGGCCAGCGACCGCAAGTTCCTCGGCATGCTGGGCATGCACGGCACCATCGAAGCCAACAACGCCATGCAGAACTGCGATGTGCTGCTGGCCGTGGGTGCGCGCTTCGACGACCGGGTGATCGGCAACCCCAAGCATTTCATGTCGGTGGAGCGCAAGATCATCCATATCGACATCGATCCCTCCTCCATCTCCAAGCGCGTGAAGGTGGACGTGCCCATCGTGGGCGACGTCAAGGAAGTGCTGACCGAGCTGATCTCAATGATCCGCGAGGCCAGCGCCCGCCCCGACGCTGCGGCCCTGGGCCAGTGGTGGGAGACCATCGAAGGCTGGCGCAGCCGCGACTGCCTGCAGTACAGCCGTGGCGACGGCTCGGTCATCAAGCCCCAGTACGTGGTGGAGACGCTGTGGAACATGACCCGCGACGCCGATGCCTACATCACGTCCGACGTGGGCCAGCACCAGATGTGGGCCGCGCAGTACTACCGCTTCGACGAGCCGCGCCGCTGGATCAACTCCGGCGGCCTGGGCACCATGGGCGTGGGCCTGCCCTACGCCATGGGCATCAAGCTGGCCAAGCCTGAATCCGAGGTGTTCTGCATCACGGGCGAAGGCTCTATCCAGATGAACATCCAGGAGCTGGCCACCTGCCTGCAGTACAACACGCCGGTCAAGGTGGTGTCGCTGAACAACCGCTACCTGGGCATGGTGCGCCAGTGGCAGGAGATCGAGTACTCGGGCCGCTATAGCAGCAGCTACATGGACTCGCTGCCCAACTTCGTGAAGCTGGCCGAGGCCTATGGCCACGTGGGCATGCTGATCGAGCGCCCCGAGGACGTGGAGCCCGCCCTGCGCGAGGCCCGCAAGCTCAAGGATCGGACGGTGTTCATGGACTTCCGCACCGATCCCACCGAGAATGTGTTCCCCATGGTGCAGGCCGGCCGTGGGATCACCGAGATGCTGCTGGGAGCTGACGACCTCTGAGCGAGCCCTTGGCCGGGTTCGCCAGGGCCTGTTCCTGCCGCATCTTCTTCAGTAGCCGCCCTCAAGGCGGCAACCCCTTGACGAATCTATTGCCTGCCAAGCCCGACGTTTACCGGCGCCGGGGGAGGGCAGCGAAAAGAGGAATCTTTCTTTCATGAAACACATCATTGCCGTGCTGCTCGAAAACGAGCCGGGAGCCTTGTCGCGCGTGGTGGGCCTGTTCTCGGCCCGCGGCTACAACATCGAATCGCTGACCGTGGCTCCCACGGAAGACGCATCGCTGTCGCGCATGACCATTCAGACGAATGGCTCCGAAGACGTGATCGAGCAGATCACCAAGCACCTGAACCGCCTGATCGAGGTCGTCAAGGTCGTGGACCTGACGGAAGGCTCCTATACCGAGCGCGAGCTCATGATGGTCAAGGTCCGCGCCGTGGGCAAGGAACGCGAGGAGATGAAGCGCATGGCCGACATCTTCCGCGGCCGCATCATCGACGTGACCGAAAAGAGCTACACGGTCGAGCTGACCGGCGACCAATCCAAGAACGACGCCTTCCTGCAGGCGTTGGACCGCACGGCCATTCTGGAAACCGTGCGTACCGGCTCCTGCGGCATCGGCCGCGGTGAGCGCATCCTGCGCGTTTGATGCGCTGCCAAGCGTCTGAACCTGAAACCTGTCCCCTTCCCCTTTCAACCCCTACACACACGAAGCCTGGAGCCAACATGAAAGTTTTCTACGACAAGGACTGTGACCTGAGCCTGATCAAGGGCAAGACCGTTGCCATCATCGGCTACGGCAGCCAGGGCCACGCACACGCTCAAAACCTGAACGAAAGCGGCGTGAAGGTCGTGGTCGGCCTGCGCAAGGGCGGCGCTTCCTGGGACAAGGTCGCCAAGGCTGGCCTGACCGTCGCTGAAGTCGACGACGCCGTGAAGGCCGCCGATCTGGTCATGATCCTGCTGCCGGATGAGAACATCCCCGAGGTCTACACCAACAACGTGGCCCCCAACATCAAGCAAGGCGCCACGCTGGCCTTTGCCCACGGCTTCAACATCCACTACAACCAGGTTGTGCCGCGCGCCGATCTGGACGTGATCATGGTCGCCCCCAAGGGCCCTGGCCACACCGTGCGCTCCGAATACCTCAAGGGCGGCGGCGTGCCTTCGCTGATCGCCGTGTACCAGGACAAGTCCGGCAAGGCCCGTGACCTGGCCCTGTCCTATGCCATGGCCAACGGTGGCGGCAAGGGTGGCATCATCGAAACCAACTTCAAGGAAGAAACCGAGACCGACCTGTTCGGCGAGCAGGCCGTTCTGTGCGGCGGCGCGGTGGAACTGGTGAAGATGGGCTTCGAGACCCTGACCGAAGCCGGCTACGCTCCCGAAATGGCCTACTTCGAGTGCCTGCATGAGCTCAAGCTCATTGTGGACCTGATGTACGAAGGCGGCATCGCCAACATGAACTACTCGATCTCGAACAACGCCGAATACGGCGAGTACGTGACGGGTACAGAAGTCATCAACGACAAGTCGCGCGAAGCCATGCGTGCTGCCCTCAAGCGCATCCAGACCGGCGAATACGCCAAGATGTTCATCCAGGAAGGCCGCACCAACTACCCGAGCATGACGGCCCGCCGCCGCATGAACGCCGAACACGCCATCGAAAAGGTGGGCGGCCAGCTGCGCGCCATGATGCCCTGGATCTCCAAGAACAAGCTGGTTGACCAGAGCCGCAACTGAGATTGCTGCATTCCATCTTGCATGGGTCGCGCATGCGGCCTACGCAAGGTGCAGGACAAGGCCACCCCGACGGGTGGCCTTTTTCGTGCAGAGAAGGGGGCAGCGCGCAGGTACACTGACCCTTTCGGGGCGGCACTGTCCGCTCCCTTAGAATACTATCGTTTTAATAGCTGCTCACGCTTGCGTGCGCTGTGCTGGAGGCCGGATTGATGCAAAACCACAATGAGTCCAACGAAATCGAAGGCGTGGTGGTGCGCAAGCGCCGCAAGGGTATCTACATCCTGCCCAACCTGTTCACGCTGGCTGCGCTGTTCGGTGGCTTCTACGCCATCGTGATGGCCATGAATGGCCGCTTTGAACTGGCTGCCGCAGGCGTGTTCTGCGCCATGGTGCTGGACAGTCTTGACGGCCGCGTGGCACGCATGACCAATACGCAAAGCGCCTTTGGCGAACAGATGGACTCGCTGTCGGACATGGTGTCCTTCGGGGCCGCTCCCGCCTTGATCGCCTATGAGTGGGCGCTTAAGGGCATTGGTCGCTGGGGCTGGATTGCCGCCTTTGTCTATTGCGCCTGCGCCGCCCTGCGGCTGGCGCGTTTCAACGTGAATACCGGCACGGTGGACAAGCGCTGGTTCCAGGGCCTGCCTTCGCCTGCGGCGGCGGCGCTGGTCACGGGCTTCATCTGGCTGCTGGACGAGGCGGGCCTGCTGCGCGGCCAGGATGCCTGGCTGAGCTGGACGCAGATCACCTGGATCATGTTCTTCCTGACGCTGTACGCGGGCCTGACCATGGTCACCAACGTGCCTTTCTACAGCTTCAAGGACGTGCATTTCAAGAAGAGCGTGCCCTTTGCGGCCATCGTGCTGATCGCCCTGGGCATCGCCATCATCAATATCCATCCGCCCATCGTGCTGTTCGGCGTGTTCCTGCTCTACGGTTTCTCTGGCTACGGCGTCTATGCATGGCGCAAGGCCAAGGGCCAGCGCACCAGCGTCATCAGCACCTCGACCGATGAGCCTGAAGAGCGCGGCCTGCACAAATGATGCGCCGCAGCATCTTCACAGCGCCTGAGAACCTGTGCTAAAGTGACCTGCATGCAATACCTGTCGCTAGCTCTACTACTGATGTCCCACGGGCAGAGACAGTAGCGCGCGCGTACATTCCTACTTTCACGGCCCGTTTGCACCAGCGACGGGCCGTTTTGCGTTTGTGGGGTCGCTGGAGCAGGTGGGTCTTGTTTTTACCTAGACGATAGAAAGCACTTCAGCCATGTTGCAAAACCCTTCGACCAAGTACCGTCCGTTCGCTCCGGTCCGCCTGCAAGACCGTCGCTGGCCCGATGCGGTGATCACTCAGGCCCCGGTCTGGTGCAGCGTGGACCTGCGCGATGGCAACCAGGCGCTGATCGAGCCCATGGACATCGATCGCAAGATGCGCATGTTCGAGCAACTGGTGAAGATCGGCTTCAAGGAAATCGAGGTCGGCTTTCCTTCCGCGTCCCAGGTCGAGTTCGACTTCATGCGCAAGCTCATCGAGGAAAACCGCATTCCCGATGACGTGACCGTCCAGGTGCTGACCCAGGCGCGCGAGCACCTCATCCGCCGTACCTTCGAGGCGCTCGAAGGCGTGCCCCGGGCCATCGTCCACCTCTACAACGCCACCGCGCCCGTGATGCGCCGCGTGGTATTGAACATGAGCGAGGACGAGATCGTCGAGCTGGCCACCACCAATGCCCGCATGTTCAACGAGATCGCTGCCGGCTATCCCCAGACGCAGTGGACCTTCCAGTACTCGCCCGAGATGTATTCGGACACCGAGCTGGAGTTTTCCAAGCGCGTCATCGATGCCGTCACCGATGTATGGCAGCCCACGCCCGAGCGCAAGTGCATCATCAACCTGCCCACCACCGTGGAGCACTCCACGCCCAACATCTTCGCCGACATGGTGGAGTGGACGCATCGCCACATCCAGCGCCGCGACTCCATCGTGCTGTCCGTGCATCCGCACAATGACCGCGGCACGGGCACGGCCACGGCCGAGCTGGCGTTGATGGCCGGTGCGGACCGCCTTGAAGGCTGCCTGTTCGGCAATGGCGAGCGCACGGGCAACCTCGATGTGGTCAACGTGGCGTTGAACATGTACATCCAGGGCGTGTCGCCTGGCCTGGATTTCTCCGATATCGACGGCATCCGCAGCACGGTCGAGCATTGCAACCAGCTGCCCGTGCATCCGCGCCATCCCTATGTGGGCGATCTGGTCTACACCTCGTTCTCGGGCTCGCACCAGGATGCCATCAAGAAGGCCTTCGCCGATCGCAAGGACGGCGACATCTGGGACATGCCCTATCTGCCCATCGACCCCAAGGACCTGGGCCGCAGCTACGAGGCCGTGATCCGCGTCAACAGCCAGTCCGGCAAGGGCGGCATCGCCTATCTGCTTGAAAGCGAGTATGGCCTCCAATTGCCGCGTCGCCTGCAGATCGAGTTCAGCCAGGTGGTCCAGCGCGAGATGGATGCCAGCGGCAAGGAGCTGGCCGCGGCCGACCTGTGGTCGCTGTTCCAGCGCGAGTACGGCCTGCAATCCGTGCAGGCACCGCATTACCGCCTCAGCGAGAACGACGGCGTGGTCAGCCTGTCGGCCGATCTGTCCGTTGACGGCGGCAAGCGCACGGTCGAGGCGCAAGGCACGGGGCCCATCGATGCCTTCGTGCAGGCGCTGAGCGAGCACAGCGGCCGGGCCGTGCGCGTGCTGGACTACAACGAGCATGCCATCGGCGAGGGTGCCAATGCCAAGGCCATTGCCTACGTGGAACTGCGCGTGGACGAGTTGCACGTGTGCTACGGCGTCGGGGTTGATGCGAATATCGTCTCCGCTTCGTTCCGGGCCATCATGTCGGGCTTGCAGCGCGTGCCCTCTGCCGAGAAGGTGACGGTGCAGGAGGCGGTTGCCGCTTAAATTCCATTGCCTAGCCGGTGCAGCCACAAGCGCACCGGCTTTTTTCGTCACCTGCCCGTGGGCAGGAGATTCGCATCCACAAGAAAGACGAGACTCCCATGACCGACCAATTGATCATTTTCGACACCACCTTGCGTGACGGCGAGCAGTCGCCCGGTGCCTCCATGACCCGCGACGAAAAGCTGCGCATCGCGCGCCAGCTCGAGCGGCTGAAGGTCGATGTGATCGAGGCCGGTTTTGCGGCGAGTTCCAATGGCGACTTCGAGTCGGTGCAGGCCATTGCGCGTGCCATCAAGGACTCCACCATCTGCTCGCTGGCCCGTGCCAATGACCGCGACATCGCCCGTGCGGCCGAGGCTCTGAAGGACGCCAGCCGCGCGCGCATCCACACTTTCATTGCCACCAGTGCGCTGCACATGGAGAAAAAGCTGCGCATGACGCCCGAGCAGGTGCTGGAGCAGGCGCGCCAGTCGGTGCGATTTGCGCGCAACCTGATCGCCGACATCGAGTTCAGCCCCGAAGACGGCTACCGCAGCGACCCGGACTTTCTGTGCCGCGTCATCGAGACAGTGATTGCCGAAGGCGCGACCACCATCAACGTGCCCGACACCGTGGGCTACGCCATTCCGGAGCTGTACGGCGCCTTCATCAAGAACTTGCGCGAGCGCGTGCCCAACAGCGACAAGGCCGTCTGGAGCGTGCATTGCCACAACGACCTGGGCATGGCCGTGGCCAACTCGCTGGCCGGCGTCAAGCTCGGCGGGGCGCGCCAGATCGAGTGCACCATCAACGGCCTGGGCGAACGCGCGGGCAACTGCTCGCTCGAGGAGGTGGTGATGGCCATCAAGACGCGCAAGGACTACTTCGGCCTTGACGTCAACATCGACGCCCAGCACATCGTGGCCGCCAGCCGCATGGTCAGCCAGACCACGGGCTTCGTGGTGCAGCCCAACAAGGCCGTCGTGGGCGCCAACGCCTTCGCCCACGCCTCGGGCATCCATCAGGATGGCGTGCTCAAGGCGCGCGACACCTACGAAATCATGCGTGCCGAGGATGTGGGCTGGAGCGCCAACAAGATCGTGCTGGGCAAGCTCAGCGGCCGCAATGCCTTCAAGCAGCGCCTGCAGGAGCTGGGCGTGGAACTCGACAGCGAAGCCGCGATCAACACTGCCTTTGCGGCCTTCAAGGAACTGGCCGACCGCAAGAGTGAAATCTTCGACGAGGACATCCTGGCCCTGGTGACCGAGCAGGATGCGCATCAGCAGGCCGATCCCTTCCAGTTCATCTCGCTGGCCCAGCAAAGCGAAACGGGTGAGCGCCCACACGCGTCGGTGGTGTTCAGCCGCGATGGCCGTGAGATCAAGGCTCAGTCCGACGGCAATGGCCCGGTCGATGCCTCGTTCAAGGCCATCGAGTCCGAGGTGAAGAGCGGTGCCGAGATGCTGCTGTACTCGGTCAACGCCATCAGCGGCTCCACCGAGAGCCAGGGCGAAGTGACCGTTCGCCTGCAGCGCAGCGGGCGCGTGGTCAACGGCGTGGGCGCGGACCCGGACATCGTCGTGGCCTCGGCCAAGGCCTATCTGAGCGCGTTGAACAAATTACACAGCAATGCAGAGGTCGTGGCTGCGCAGGGGTGAGCACTCGCCTTATAATTTCATTTAAATTATCGAAAAGTCGCACAAGTTATTGTCGCAGTGCGACTTTTTCGATTAATGTAAGGTCTAGTCACAAATTCTTGCTGCTTGGAGCATTTCTCATGCCCACCCTACGCCGTGCCCGCCTCGGTCGATTTGCTCAGGTTCTCTCGTTGCTGGCCCTGAGTTGTGCTCTCACTGCCCCGGGCGCGCATGCCGCACCGGCCAAGAAAGCTGCCAAGAAACAGGTGGCCGTGGCCCCTGTCAAGAAGAAGGCCGTGAAGGAGCGCGCCACGGCGGCTCCCCAGGGCAAGCGCGTTGCCAAGAGCGCACGCCAGCCCAGCCGCGTGGCCGCCCGCAGCGCTGCCAGCCCCATTCGTGCCGTTGCCTACGAGCCACGCCTGTCGTTCGGGCAGATGGCCGGGCTGCATGCAGTGGCCGATCCTCTTGATCTCAAGAGCAGCGTGGCCCTGGTCATGGACCAGGACACCCACGAAGTGCTGCTCAGCAAGAACGACCATGCCGTGTTGCCCATCGCCTCGCTGACCAAGCTGATGACGGGTCTGCTGATTTCCCAGGCCCATCTGCCCATGGATGAATCCATCACCATCACGCAGGATGATGTGGATACCGAAAAGGGCAGCAGTTCGCGCCTGGCCGTGGGCACCACGCTCACCCGTGCCGAAATGCTGCACCTGGCCCTGATGTCCAGCGAAAACCGTGCTGCCCATGCGCTGGGTCGCACCTTCCCAGGTGGCCTGGATGCCTTCGTCCAGCAGATGAATGCCAAGGCGCGCCTGCTGGGCATGACCGATACCCGTTACGTGGAGCCCACCGGGCTGTCCAGCCGCAACCAGTCCAGCGCCCGTGATCTGGCCGTGCTCGTGAATGTGGCGCACAGTGATCCGCTGGTGCGCGAGTACACCACTTCGCCCGGCTATGAAGTGGCCGTGGGCCGCCGCACGCTGCAGTACAACAACACCAACCGCCTGGTGCTGAGCCCGACCTGGGATATCGGCCTGCAAAAGACCGGCTACATCTCCGAAGCGGGTCGTTGCCTGGTCATGCAGGCGCAGGTGGCTGGCCGCAAGATCATCATGGTCTTCCTGGACTCCGCCGGAAAGTTCAGCCGCCTGGGCGATGCCGAGCGCGTACGCCACTGGGTGGAATCCATGGGGCAGGTGGCCGGCGATTCCATGATCCACAAGGTCAAGGGCTGAGTTTCTTCCCCTCAACAACAAAGGCGCCCTGGGCGCCTTTGTTGTTTTTGATGACCGGTCTTGCTGCTTGCGGATGGCTGCTTGCAGATCAGTGGCTGCTGCGCGCGTAGGGATTGGGGGGCGGGGCTGCAGGGCGGACCGCATTGAAGCCCAGGGCGCCCGAGATCTCCTGCGCGGTGGCCTGGAGCTTGGACAACCAGCTTTCGTCCAGCCGGTCGGCGGGAGCGGAGATGGACAGGCCGGCCACCAGCTTGCCCTGGTCGTCATAGATGCCGGCGGCCATGCAGCGCACGCCCAGCTCCAGCTCCTCGTTGTCGCGGGCGACGCCATGGTGGCGTACCTTGTCCAGCTCGTTTTCCATGTCGGCAAGCCGCGTGATGCTGAAGTGCGTCTTGCCGGGAAGGCCGGTGCGTGTGGCGTAGGCGCGCACCTGCTGCGCATCATCGGCCGCGAGAAACAGCTTGCCATTGGATGTGAGGTGCAGCGGCGCATGGCCGCCAATGGCGCGCACCACCTGCATGCCCGAGCGCTCGCTGTAGGCGCGTTCCACATAGACGATTTCATCGCCCTGGCGCACGCTGAGGCTGACCGGCTGCTGAATCTGCTTGTGCAGCTGGCGCATGGGAATCAGGGCCGCTTCGCGCACGCTCAGGCGGGCCTTGACCAGGTTGCCCAGCTCCAGGAAACGCATGCCCAGCCGGTAGCTGCCCGATTCGGGGCGGTCGACAAAGCGGCCGATGGCCAGGTCGTTGAGAATGCGGTGCGTGGTGGAGGGGTGCAGGCCGGTGCGCTCGCTGATCTCCTTGAGCGATACCGCTTCCTCACGCGAGGCCAACACGTCGATCAACGTGAACATGCGTTCCAGGACCTGGACGCTGGGCTTGGGCGAGGCCGCGTTATCGTCTTTTTTCATGAGGCGCAAGGGGATTTCGGGATTCGGTCATTCTAGCGGCGGGCATGGCTTGGCGGCATATGTGCCGCCTGCAAACAGCGGCCATGTGCATAAGAAATGTCGCTGAAAGGGGCGCGGTGGCGCCATATCAGCGTGGCAGCTGATCCACGCGCTGCCAGCGCTCGTCCACGCGCACTTCATGGGGAAGAAAGCGCGCCTTGTAATTCATCTTCTGGCTGTCGGCGATCCAGTAGCCCAGGTAGACATAGGGCAGGCTCATGGAGCGTGCCTGATCGATCTGCCACAGCACGTTGAACGTGCCGTAGCTGGCCTGGTCATTGGGCTCGTAGAAGGTGTAGACGGCGGACAGCCCGTCTTCCAGCACATCGAGGATGGAGACCATCTTCAGCCTGCCGACTGCGCCGTCGGCCGCCGGTGCGCGGAACTCCACAAGCCGTGAGTTGACGCGGCTTTGCAGCAGGAACTGCGTGTACTGGTCCACGCTGTCGTGGTCCATGCCGCCGCCGCTGTGACGGCTTTGCTGGTAGCGCAGGTACAGCTGGTAATGCTCGTTCGAGTAATGCAGGCGCTGGATCGATGCCGTGAGATCGGCGTGGCGCATGGCGGCGCGGCGCTGGCTGCGGTCCGGGCGGAAATCGTGGACCAGGATGCGCATGGGCACGCAGGCCCGGCAACCATCGCAATACGGCCGGTAGGTGAACATTCCGCTGCGGCGAAACCCCAGGGAGACCAGCTCCGAATAGGCGCTGTTCTGGATCAGGTGGCTGGGCGTGGCCACTTGCGAACGCGCCAGCCGGCCATCCAGGTAGCTGCAGGGATAGGCGGCTGTGGCGTAGAACTGCAGGGCCTGCAGCGGAAGATCGTTCGGGTGCGTCATGGTGTGCTGGCGGCAGCCGGTGATGTGCTGCCGGCGTCACCGGACGGCGGCAGCAACTCGTTCCAGTATACGTTTTCGAATTGCCAGTGCATGGGCGGCAACTGGCTTTGCTCTGCCACGGTGCGCAGGAACTGGGAGCGGGGCATCTCGCGCGCGCCCAGCGAAGCCAGGTGCTGCGTGGCCTGCTGGCAATCGATTTGCGCGGCGCCTTGGTGCCGGCACAGCGCCACCAGTGCCGACAGTGCGATCTTGGATGCGTCTGTGGCATGCGCGAACATGGACTCGCCGAATACGGCGCGGCCCAGCGCCACGCAGTACAGGCCGCCCACCAGGCGCCCGTCGATCCAGGTTTCCACGCTGTGGGCTGCACCCTGGCGGTGCAGTTCGGTATAGGCGTCGAGAATTTCCTGCACGATCCAGGTGCCATCCTGATCACGGCGCACCGTTTGGGCACAGTGCTGCATCACGGCCTCGAAAGCGCTGTCGATGCGGATCTCGCAGCCGGCGGTGGAGCGAAAGCGCTGCAATGTCTTGCGCAGGCTGCGGTGCAGCCGGAACTGCGATGTCTGCAGCACCATGCGTGGATCGGGCGACCACCATAGCGTGGGCTGGCCTTCGCTGAACCAGGGAAAAATGCCCTGGCTGTAGGCGATGCGCAGGTGCGCCGCATCCAGCGTGCCGCCTGCGGCCAGCAGGCCCGGAATCGGGTCGTTGGGGCCCCATGCCGTTTCCACAGGAGGGAAGGCCTGGTGGGGAATGAGCCATGGGAGGGGGTGGGACATGATCGGGTGCGGACTGAAAAATAATGGATTCGTGCTTCTCTGCAGCCGCAGTCTTGCACAAACCATGGTGAAGAGGGTTGCGTGGATGCGAGAGCATCGCCTGGCCGGGGTAAGTGAACCTCCTACGCGGCCTTGTCCCGCCAGGGGACAGCGCCGCCAGGCCGGGTTGGCTATCCTGGGCTTGTCTTCTTGCGGATGCATGGCTTTCGCTGCGAAGACATCGAAGGAGGATGAGCGATGTTTTTCAGCAAAATCTTTGGCGCAAGCCTTGCCGAGCCGCGCTATATCCGTCGCACCCGGGCCTACCTGCAGGAGGCACGCATGGCGATGCTGGAGCACACCATTGCTGCCGAATACTACAAGTCCTCTGCGGACATGTATGCGGAGCGGGCTGCGCGGCTGGAGGAAGAGCTGCGTGCATGGGAAGAGGGTGTGGAGCAAGCGCGTGCTGCGCACGGTGCGCGTCGCGCACATGCCAAGCACGGCAAGCCTGTCACCGTGGAGTCGGCCGCCCCTGCCGCAGCGCCGAGCACGCCGACTGTCGGCATGGTGCGCGCAGCCTGAGCAAACAAAAAAGCCCGCATGCGCTGGCATGCGGGCTTTTCATCTGGCTCCTCAACCTGGGCTCGAACCAGGGACCTACGGATTAACAGTCCGGCGCTCTACCAACTGAG
>NZ_JTKZ01000458.1:0-14711 GCF_000799035.1 Delftia sp. ZNC0008 | reverse complement strand
TCTCAGGTGAATAACAGCAGACGCTGTTATTGCCTTACAGGAACCTGTTCCGTGTACTCGCGCAGCACGCCGCCGCCTTCGACGGAGCCGCTGACTTGGCCGTCCTTGACGCGCTCCACGCAGGAGCGGCGGTCGCCTTCGTTCTTGAAGACATCGCAGCGGGCCACGGCATTGCGCTGGAAGTTGTCGCCCGACTGGACGCCGCCTCGGCGCGATTGCTCCTGGACGGCGGCGGCCTCGTGCTGGGCAGGGTCGCGGCGGTCATAGCCGCGCTTGGCGGGCCCCTTGTGCTCGGCGTGCTTCTTGTGGTGGTGATGGGGCTTGGCCTTTTCCGCGGCGGGGGGCGGAGGCGGCGTGCCATCAGGCCCGGGGCCGGGCTGGGCGGTGGCCAGGCCGGCCATGCCCAGGACGGCAGCGCCAATACACAGCTGCAGGGGACGGATCCATGGATTCTTCATAGCTTCACTCCATTCCTCGTGAAAAAGTCAAGGCTCAAGCATGCGTGTTTTCCAGCTCCCCATTTATCGGTACAGCACGGCTGCGCATGCAGGCTATGGCCTACAGCTTGCCGTGCCCCCTGCAAGCAGCCCCTGACCTGGGTCAAGCCTGGTGCGCAAACCAGCGCTGCACGCCTTCGGCCATGCGCGCGAAGACGCTGTCCAGCGTGGGCACCTCGGCGCCCCACAGGGCGCGAAGCACCTCGGCGTTCTCGAACAGGCCGTGCCAGTAGCAGCCGGCGATGCGGCCATCGGGGCTGTGCCACAGCAGGCCCGGCACGGGCTCGGCCACGGCACTGCCAGCGGCCACCATGTCGGGGCGCACGCTGGTCTGGCCATGGTGGATTTCATAGACCCGGGCCTGCACGCCGGACAGCGCCGCCAAAGCCCCTGGCAGCGGCGGCAGCTGCACGCTGGCGGGCAGCACGGTCTTGTCGGGCGCGAACAGGGTCGTCAGCGGCAGCAGGCCCAGGCCGGCTGCGTTGCCGTCCACGCCGTGCAGGTCGATCAGCGCCTCGCCCAGCATTTGCAGGCCGCCGCAGATGCCCAGCACCTGCCGGCCTGCCGCCGCATGGGCGGCGACGGCAGCATCCAGGCCCTGGGACCGCATCCAGGCCAGATCGGCAGCCGTGGCCTTGGAGCCCGGCAGGATGATCCAGTCGGCGCCTGCCAGTTGGGCCGGCGTGCGCGCCCAGACCACGCGCAGGCCCGGCACCTGCAGCAGGGGCTGGAATTCGTCGAGGTTGCTGATGCGCGGGTAGGCGACGATGGCGATGGTGGTGTGCACGGCGCGCCCCACGCCTCCTCCAGAGCCACGGTCGTCAAAGACGCCATCCTCCTCCGGCAGGCCATGCTGGAACTGCATGGGGATGGTGGCCACGGTAGGCACGCCGGTGCGCTCCTGCAGCATCTGCGGGGCGGGCGCCAGCAGGCTGGCGTCGCCCCGGAATTTGTTGAGCACGAAGCCGCGGATCAGCGCCTGTTCTTCCGGAGGCAGCAGGGCCCAGGTGCCGTAGAGGTGGGCGAAGGCGCCGCCGCGGTCGATGTCGGATACCAGCAGGCAATGCGCGCCGCAGTGGCGCGCCACGCGCATGTTGACGACGTCGCTGGCATGCAGGTTGATCTCGGCCGGCGAGCCTGCGCCCTCGATGACGACCACGTCGTTGTCGGCACGCAGGCTGTCCAGCGCCTCGGCGATCTGCGGCCACACGCGGGCGCTGCGGCCGCGCCAGGGCAAGGCCGAGAGTTCCTCGCTGACCCGGCCCAGCAGCACGACCTGGCTGCGCATGTCGGCCTCGGGCTTGAGCAGCAGCGGGTTCATGCGCACATCGGGCGCGCAGCCTGCGGCCAGGGCCTGCAGGTACTGGGCCGTGCCGATCTCGCCCCAGGCACCGCCCGGCGCGCAGACCACGCGCGCGTTGTTGCTCATGTTCTGCGCCTTGAAGGGCGCCACCTTGTAGCCCTGGGCGCGGTACCAGGCGCACAGCGCGGTGGCCACCCAGCTCTTGCCGGCACCGCTGCTGGTGCCCAGCACCATCACGCACAGCGCGGGGCGCTGGCCGGGCTCGGGCAAGGGCAGGTTCACGGCGGCGGGTTCACTCGATTGCATGGTGTTTCTCCATTGGCTGCCAGGCAGCCAGCAAGGCGTTCTGGGATGCAGGCGCCAGCACGCCCATGCGCACGCAGCCGGGCAGGCCAAAGCTGTCGCAGTCGCGCAGCTTGATGCCCTGCGCGCGCAGTTGGGCCAGACGCGTCTGCATGGCGTCGCGCTGCCGTGCCTGCGGCCAGCGCGCCACAAAGTAATTGGCCTGCGAGCCGGGCAGCACCTGCCAGCCCAGGCGCTGCACCAAATCGAGCTGCTGTGCCTTCCAATCGCGCAGCCGTTGCAGGCTTTGCGCCAGCCATTGCCGGGTGGCCGGTGCGGTCCAGGCCGTGAGCATGGCCTCGCCATGGGCGCCCACGGGCCAGGAGGGTGACAGGGCACGCAAGGCCTTGATCTCGTCGTGCGGCACGGCTTCGGGCGCAATGGCGTAGGCCGCGCGCACGCCGGTCATGCCAAGGGCCTTGTTGGGAGTCCACATCTGCCAGGCATCGCGCACCGGGGAGGGCACGGCGGGTTCCATGCCCGGCTCCAGTCTGAGGGGCGCATAGGCGCAGTCGATCACGCGCCAGGTGCCGGGCGTTGCGGGCTCGCTCCACAGGGGCCAGACATCTTCGGGCTGGCCCAGCGGGCTCGATGGCGCGCAGGCCCAGTGCAGGCCGGGGCCGGCCTCGGTGATGCCGTCGCGCGCGGCCAGGGGCAGGCGCCAGACCTGGGCCGCGTGGGCGTAGTCGCCATAGTGGTGTGCCGGCAGGCTGGCGACGGCCGCGCCCTCTCGCACCGCATGCATGGTGATTCGGTGGATGAAGTCGCTGGCACTGGCCGCGATGACGATGCGCTCGGCCTGCACGCCATGAAGGTCCGCCAGCCGTGCGCGCAACGCCGTGTAGTGCGGGTCCGGGTACTGGGCTGCATGTGCCTGGGACAGCGCATCCAGCGCCTGCGGGCAAGGTCCGCAGGCATTGCGGTTGGTGGAGAAATCGTGCGCGGGCACGCCCAGCGCATCCGTGCCCCCGTGGGTGACTGGGATCGGTTTCATGGTGTCTTTCCTGCCATCGCCCATGCAATGACCAGGGCGGCGGCCAGCCCTGCAGCCACCAGCATGGCGACCACGCGGCCCGCATGCGCCACGGCCTGCTGCAGCTCGGCCGCCTGCGGCACGCGGCCTGCGGGGTTGAGCACGTAGACGCCGGGCTTGCCCAGGCGCACACCCAGCAGCCTTGCCATGGCGCCCATGGGCCAGCCGCCGTTGGGCGACGGAGTGATGCGCGCGTCCTGGCGCAGCGCACCCCAGCCCGGACGTCGGCCAGCGGCCAGGCCGGACAAGGCCAGCAGCAAGGCGGTCAGGCGCGCCGGTATCCAGTTGAGCAGGTCATCGGCACGCGCCGTCCATTTGCCGGCCCATTGCCAGTGGCGCCGGTCATCGCCATGCCCGCGCCAGCCCGGATAGCCCCACATGGCATCGGCCGTGTTGGCAAAGCGGTAGAGGGCTGCGCCTGGCAGGCCGGCCACGGCAAACCAGAACAGCGGCGCCAGCACGGAGTCGCTGAGGTTCTCGGCCAGGGTTTCGATGGCGCTTTCGCGCACCTGGCCTGCGTCCAGCTGCGCCGTGTCCCGGCTGACCAGCCAAGTCAGGCGCTCGCGGCCTGCAGGCAGGGATTGCTGCAGTGCGGCTTCCACGGCCAGCACCTCGTCGCGCAGCATGCGCCAGGACAGCAAGGGCTTGAGCAGCACCCCCAGCACCAGCGCCCCCAGCCACCAGGGCATGGGCGGCAGCAGCCACTGGATGAACGCGTAGATGGCGAAGAACAGCAGCGCCAGCAGGCACCAGGCGACTGCGCCCAGCGCAAAGCGTGGCCAGTCGCGCACATGTTCTTCGCGTGGGGCAATTCTTCGCCCAACCGCAGCCAGCAGCCGGCCCATGGCGACCACGGGGTGCATCCACACGGGGGGCTCGCCCCAGAGCCGGTCGACCAGCAGGGCCACGGGAACGGCCAGCGCGGCGGCCAGGGCGTGGCGGGCCCAGGGGTCGGGCACAGGCTGCGACAGCGCCTGCCAGCTCCACCACAGCGGACTGAACGCGGCGCCCGACAGTTGCCAGAAATGGCTGTCGTTCATGCCTGCGGCGGCGCCCCGGCGGCGCGCTGGCCCCACAGGTCGTCGTAGAGCATGTCCTGCAGCGGCGCACGGCTGGCCCATTTCTGCTGCTGCAGCATGGGCTCGGCGTAATAGGCGGACACGGGGCCCAGGCACAGCACGGCCAGCGGCCGGCTGCCCACGGGCATTTGCAGCAGCGCGGCCAGCACCTCGGGATCGAACAGCGAGACCCAGCCCAGCCCCAGCCCCTCGGCACGCGCGGCCAGCCACAGGTTCTGGATGGCACAGGCGGCCGAGGCCACATCCATCTCGGGCAGGGTGCGGCGGCCGAAGACATGGGCATCGCGCCCGGGCGGCATGGCCACGACCAGCACCTCGGCCGCATCCAGCACACCCTGGACCTTGAGCTGCATGAAGTCTTCCTCGCGCTCGCCCAGCGCACGCGCGGTCTGCAGGCGCTCCTGCTCGACCACGGCGTGTATGCCCTGGCGCAACTGCGCATCGCGCACGCGGATGAAGCGCCAGGGCTGCATGAAGCCGACGCTGGGCGCATGGTGGGCCGCGCGCAGCAGGCGCAGCAGCACCTCGGGCGCGACCTCGCCTCCGCAGAAATGGCGCATGTCGCGCCGCTCATGGATCGCGCGGTAGACGGCTGCCCGCTCGGCCTCGGCAAAGGGTTGGGCGGGAATGGTCTCTGGCGCCCGGGAATGCGTTTCGCTGCTCATGCCGCCATTGTCCGCCGCAGGCCGGGCCTGCAGGCGGCATCAGTCCTCAATACCACGCTGGGCGGGAATGCCGGCCTGGAAGGCGTGCTTGACCAGTTCCATGCGCGTGACCGTATCGGCCACGGCAATGATTTCCTCGGGGCAGCGCCGGCCCGTGAGCATGACGTGCACATGGCGCGGGCGGTCGGCCAGGGCCTGCAGCACGGGCCCCAGCGGCAGCCAGCCGTAGATCAGCGGATAGGTGATTTCGTCGAGCACGACCAGGAAGTGATCGCCCGAGAGAATGGCCGTGCGGGCGCGCTCCCAGCCTTCGCGTGCGATCTGGGCAGAGCGTTCATGGTCCTGGCTCTTCCAGCTGAAGCCGTCGCCCAGTCCCTCGATGGGCATGCCCAGCTGCTCGAACATGCGGTGCTCGCCAAAGCGCGCCGTGGGCACCTTCATGAACTGGAAGATCTTGACGGACTTGCCCCGGCCATGCGCGCGCAGGGCCAGGCCGAAGGCCGCCGTGCTCTTGCCCTTGCCGTCGCCGGTGTTCACCAGCACCAGGCCACGGCGTTCGCCTTCGGGCTTTTCATAGGGCTTTTCCGTCGGGGCCTGTTCAATCTGCATGGGTCTGTCGTCCTCAAAAGTTGCACACGCTGCGGCGGGCATGCGCCGCAGCGGAGCGCCACTTTAACCGAGGCGCACGCCCAGCCGGCGCTGCAGGGCACGCACGGCGCTGTCCACCGTGGTGAGCACGGGCAGGCCCGTGGCGGCCTCGCAGGCGGCGCGGGCACGCGCCATGCTGAACTGGGCCAGCGCAATGCGCGTGCAGCCACGCGCAGCCAGGGCCCTGGCCTGCTCGACCACCAGGCGGTCATGCGTGGCGGTGTCGCCGCGGTTGAGCGCGTCCATGGCGCCATCGGCCAGGGCAGGCACCAATTCGATGCTGGCCGGGAACTCCGGCGGCATGGACTGCAGCGTGGGCGCGAAGCTGGAGATCAAACCCAAGGCCCCCTGCTGGCCCTGCACGGCCGCCTCGATCATGGCCTCGTTGGGCTTGAGCACGGGCAGCGGCGCGTGGCGCGCGGCCACGGCCTCGATGCAGGGGCCAAATGCCGAGCAGGTGAACAAGATCCCCTGCGCGCCCGTGTCCACGGCGTACTGCGCCAGGCGCTGGAAGCGCTCGTGCATGGCGGCGTCCAGCCCGCGCCCGTTGCGCGCAAGGTCGGCCGAGAGGCTGTCGTCCAGCAGGTTCATGCGTACCGCCTCGGGCCAGTCGCGCGCAAAGGCTTCGTTGATGGGAGCGACGGAATGGCTGAGGGCGTGGATGAGGGCGATGCGGGTCATGGATTGGGGGAATCTGAAATGAAAAGGAATTATTGGGGCGCCAGCCGGGTGAACTGGGAGCGCGACAGCAGGCGCTTGAAATCGGCATCGAAGCTGACCACATGCTCGCCCTGGTGGATGGCGGCAGCGGCCAGCCAAGCGTCCGGTACGTCATTGGCGGCAAGCGCCTTGTCGGCGCACAGTTGCCTTAACGCCGGCCATTCGGCACCCAGCACGGCCTGCTCGACGCCGGGCGATGCCAGCAATGCGTCAACGAAGCGCAAAGCCTCGACCATGGGAGTCGGGTTGACGAAGATCTTCGGATGCGTGACCAGGCGCAGAAAGTTCGCCACCACCATGGGCTGCAATTTCAGCAGCACGCCCTGGCTGGCATCGGCCATGGCCTGCTCCAGCCAGTCGCGGGCCACCGAATGATGGGGGTGGTCGCTGCGCGATGCCGCAACCAGCAGGTTGACATCGGGCGTCATGGTTGATCCTGCTGACCGGCGGCATCCAGCAGCGCGCGGTTGCTCAGTGCGTCCAGCCCCGGTGCCAGTCCGCCCTTGCCGTGGTAGACGGGAAGGCGCACGCGCCGGGCAGGCGCCTGGGCCTTGCGCAAGCGCAATTGCAGGCCCTCCTCGATCAGGCGCGTCAGGCTGGTGTGCTGCTGTGCCGCATAGGTCTTTGCTTCGGTCAGCAATGCATCGTTGAGGTCAAGCGTGGTCTTCATGACGGCCCCCAGAGCAGGAATTTCGTACAGATTTCTCGCACAGATCCTTTGCAAAGATCTTTCGTACAGATTTCTGTATGTTAGAAAAATTCCGCTGACAGGACAATCAGGCCGGCCTGCGCCCTTCAGATGCCCTTGGACGAAGGATGGGCGAAGGCATCATGCCCCTCACCACGCGGTCCACGATGGCCTTGGCCTCGTCCCCGATACGCCTTCAGCGATTCAGGTGTTCCCTGCAGCCTTTCGCGCCGATGACGATGCCGGTCAGAGATTCTTCGGCGTGTGTCATGGGCTCTGCACCCAGAGTGCCAATCTGCAGGATGACGTTGCGCCGCATTCCAGAGCCGGTATTCATGCCTCCGCCATGAAGCACCTTCGGGTGGATCGCCACGATCTGGCCTGGGTCACACTGCACGGTGACGGTGTCGGCCGGATCGGGAGTGGGCCAGGTGCCACTCACCTTTTGCTGCTGCGCCTCCTGGTCGGAGATGCGATGAGTGCCCGCATCAAAGCAGGTGGCACCGCTCTCCACCGACATGCCATCCAGGCAGATCATCAGACGAACAAAGCTGGAACCCCTGGTGCAGAAATACCCATTGGGATAATCGCGGTGCCAGGAGATTGACCGTCCGAATCCGGGATTCTTGATGGTCACGTTCATGAAATGGACCACTGCCTCGTCCACGCCAAGAAGCGTCGTTGCCGCCGAGACAAGCGCGGCATCGTGAAGTGTCTCTGCGAAGACTTCATCAAAGCGGGCGGGATCTCCAACAATGAAGATCGAGTTTCCGGTAAGGGCACCATCCAAGCCGGCGCGCTTGCTGGCCAGCAGATCTTTCTCGTACACCAACAGCTCGTCCAGCGCCGGATCCAGTGTCCTGGCCTGCGCATGGCGCTGGATGGCTTCAACAGATGCCACCAAGCTGTCGAGAAGGCCCTTCTCCATGGGTCTTGGCCAGATGACAAATCCCTGCTGTTCAAACATCCCCAGTGCATCGGCAAGCATCGAAAAATTCCTCCACCCTCTTTTTCCGTGAAGCGCCATTTCACCCTGTTGGGGAAGAAAAAGAGATGTATCGCAGTCTGAAAATCAGCATGCCAAGGCCGAAGCCGCCATTTGCGCCACAGCCATCGCAGCGCCAGGATCATCACCGTCTTCCATGCTCCAGACGGCAGACAGTCCCGACCAGGCCAGCACCCATCGCAACAGGCGCCTTTGCTCTATGCCCGAGACTTCGGCAATGGTGGCCATGCGGTGCGCAAAGCGCCCCGGTACCAGTGCGATGGCGGGGTCGGGATTGCTCAGGATGTTGGCGTAGTCAAAGCCGCGCTCGCCATGCAGGCCCTTGGGGTCGATGGCCAGCCAGCCCAGGGGGCCGAAGTCCAGCACATTGCCGTGGTGAAGGTCACCATGCAGCACGGTCACGTCGCGCGGTGCGGCCAGCAGCTCGCGCGCCGTGGCGGCGCACAGGCCGAGCAGGCTGGCGGTTCCATGGCCTTGTGCAAGCAATGCATGGAACCACTGCGTCAGCGGCACCAGGGGTGGCAAAGCCTTGGCGCGCGGCAGGTGCAGGCGCTTGGCAGCGGTGCACAGGATGCGCGTGGCCTCCTCATCGCGCACGCCACGGGCCATGTCCACCAGCGATTCGGGTCCTGTGGCGCGCAGCATCAGCAGGGCCGGCCCTTCATGGGCCAGCACAGGCGCGGCACCATCGCCATTCCACCAGGCCATCAGGCGGGCGCCGGCCACCTCTTCGGGCTCCAGCGCAATCTTGAGCATGGCGGGCGTGCCGCCCTGGCGCACGGGCAGCAGCACGCCGCGCGGCGTGGACAGGGGCTGGCCATCGATGGTCAGAGCCCAGCGGCTCAGATACGGCGCATGGAGAGACATTTTTTCCGACAGGCAATCAGGGAGCTGCGGCTTGCCCCCGCAGCCGTGGCAGGGCCAGCCACTGCCCGTCGATGGCGCGGATGCGCAGCCGGTGCTCGAACACGGCCTCCAGCGCCGCATGCGTGGCCGCGTCGGCGCAGGCCCCCTGGTGCACCACTTGCCCCTTGTCGAGAATGACCAGGTCCTGGGCCTGCAAGGCCATCGATATCTCATGCAGCACGCTGACCACGGTGCGGCCCTGGGCGACCAGGGCCTGCACGCATTCGAGCCAGTCGGCCTGGTGCGGCGGGTCGAGGTTGGCCAGGGGTTCGTCCATCAGCAGCACACGGGCCTGCACGGCCAGGGCGCGCGCCAGCAGCACGCGCTGGCGCTCCCCGCCCGAGAGACTGCCCACGCTGCGCATGCGCCAGTCCCAGCCCTGGGTCTGGCACAGCGCCTGCTCCACGGCGGCATGGTCTGCCTGGCTGGGCGCAGCCAGCCAGCCCTGGTGCGGCAGGCGGCCCAGCATGACCACGTCATGGACCCGCATGTCGCCGGCCACGGGCTGGTTCTGCCCCAGCCAGGCCAGCGAGCAGGCCCGTTCGCGCGCACTCCATTGCCGCAGCGGGCGGCCCAGGAGCTCCACCTCGCCTTGCACGCCAGCGCCGCACTCCATGCCTGCCAGGGCGCGCAGCAGCGTGGATTTGCCTGCGCCATTGGGGCCGACGATGGCGGTCCAGCGGCCGGCGGGCAGGGCCAGGCTCAGGCCGCCCAGGACCTGTCGATCGCCCAGGCGAACCTTCAGGGCGCGCGCTTGCAGGGCGGGGGCCGTCATGCGCCCTCCCCGCCGCGCAGGGCGTGGCGGCGGTGCATGAGCCACAGCAGGTAGCTGCCGCCCAGCAAGGCCGTGAGCGCGCCCACGGGCAGCTCCTGCGGGGCGATGAGCCAGCGCGCCAGCAGGTCGGCGGCCAGCAGCAGCACGGCGCCCATGCCCGCGCTGAGCACCAGCAGCCAGCGGTGCATGGACCGCACCATGGAGCGCACCAGATGCGGCGCGGCCAGGCCGACGAAGGCGATGAGCCCGGTCTGCGCCACGGCCGTGCCCGTGGCCAGCGCCAGCAGCAAGATAAGCACCATGCGCAGCGGCGCCAGCGGCAGGCCCAGGCTGTGGGCCGTGGCCTCGCCCAGGGACAGGCCGTCGAGCACGCGGCCCAGGCACCAGGCGCCCAGGGCGGTGGCCAGCAGCACGGCCAGCATCAGCGCGCAGGCGCCCCAGCCGATGAAGGAGGTGCTGCCCAGCATGAAGGCCTGCATGGCCTGCATGATGTCCGGGTTCATCAACAGCACCAGGGACGCGGCTGCGCCCAGCACCACCCCCACCACCACCCCGGCCAGCAGCAGGCGCATGGTGTTGTGCACGCCCTGGGCCAGCACCAGGGTCAGCAGCACGGCCAGGGCCGCGCCCGCAAAGGCCGCACCCGTGACACCCAGGCGTGCCAGGCCCGCCAGTGCAAAGGGCGAGGCGCCCAGCGCCGCCATGCTCAGCGCCACGCCCAGCGAGGCGCCCGAGGCGCTGCCCAGCAGATAGGGATCGGCCAGCGGGTTGCGGAACACGCCCTGGGCAATGGCCCCGGCCAGCCCCAGCAGGCCGCCGGCCAGCCAGGCGCCCGCCGTGCGCGGCAGCCGGATCTCGGTGACGATCTGCCAGGACAGCGGATCGCTGCGCGCGGCCCACACGCTTTCCCAGCCCGTGCTGCCCACGCCCGCACCCAGCAGCATGAGCAGGGCACTCACGGCCAGCAGGGCCAGCGCCATCCAAGGCGCCGCCAAGCCGCTGTGGTGCCTGCGGGCCTGCCTCACCGTGCGGCCCCGTTCAGGCAGCGCGCCATCAGCGCAGCGCCCTCGGCCATGCGCGGGCCGGCGCGCACCAGCACGTCCAGCTCGGCCGGTTCAAAGCGGCAGACGCGCCCGGCCTGCATGGCGCGCATGCGGCCCCAGCCCGGATAGGGCTCGCCCGAAGTGCCCAGGCTGCGGTCGCCGCCCAGGATGAAGTCCGGGTCGGCGCGCACCACGAATTCAGGGTTGATGCGCGGGAACGGCCCCAGTTGCGCGCCCACGATGTTGCGCATGCCCAGGCGCGCCAGGGTCTCGCCGATGAACGAGGACTCGCCTGCGGCAAAGGGGCCACGGTTGACCTCGAAATACACGGTCTGCCCGCGCAGCGCGGGGGCCATGCTGCGCTCCACCTCCTGCATGCGCGCCTCGATGGCGGCCCAGACCCGGTCGACACCCTGCTCGGGCGGCAGGTCCAGCAACTGGCCCACGGTGCGCAGCACGGCCTGCGCATCGGCATGGGTGCGCGGCTCCAGCGCCACCACCTTGAGGCCCAATGCCTGCAGCCGCGCCACCGAGCGCGAGGCCATGGACACCAGCACCAGATCGGGCTTGAGCGCGACGATGGCCTCGATGTTGGGATCGATTCCGCCGCCCATCACGGGCAGGGTCTTCACATGGGCCGGCCAGTTCGAATAGCGGTCCACGCCGACCAGGCGCTGGCAGCCGCCCAGCGCGCACACGCTTTCGGTCAGCGAGGGCAGCAGGCTGACGATGCGCTGCGGCGGCTGTGGCAGCTCCACCGGAACGCCCCGCCCGTCCGTGACCCGGATGGCAGCCTGCGCCGCAGACAGCGCCAGTGCCAACGCCAGGCCCCACAGGGCGGGACGCCATGGCCTCACGGCTGCGGGCCCTTGAGCGCCAGCGGCAGGCCGGCGCACATCAGCGTGACGGTTTCGCAGCTTTGCGCCGCACGCTGGTTGAGCACACCCAGCGCATCCACAAAGGCCCTCACCTGCGATCCCAGCGGGATCACGCCCAGGCCGATCTCGTTGCCGACCAGGATCACCGGACCGGGCGCGCCCTGCAAGGCGTCAAGAAAGGCCGCGCATTGGCCCGACCATCCACGCGCCAGTTCCTCGGAAGGCTGGGCCGGCATCATCCAGTTGGTCAGCCACAGCGTCAGGCAGTCCACCACCAGCAGGCGCTGCGGCGTGCTGTGCCGCGCAAGCATGGCGGCCAGGTCCAGCGGCTCCTCAAGCGTGGCCATGCCGGGCACGCGCTCGGCGCGGTCGCGCCGGTGGCGGGCGATGCGCTCGCGCATTTCGTCGTCCCAGGGCTGGCCGGTGGCGATCAGCGCGGCCTCGCGGTCCAGGGCGCCATCGAGCCAGGCGCGGGCCAGCAATTCGGCACGGCGCGACTTGCCGCTTTTCTGGCCGCCCACAATGAGCTGGCTGCGGGGAAGCGAAACGGTGGAGATGGGCTCGGTCATCACGCGGTCCCCGGATGAATGTCGGCGCCCAGCAGCGCGGCCACGGCACGCGGCTGCGAGGCAAACCAGGCATGGAAATAGCTGGCATGCACGCTGCCGTGGCGGTACAGCGCCTCGCCCCGGTCGGGATGGGCGTCCTGTCCCGGACGGCTGCTGCGCCCGGCCTCGGTCATGGAAGTCTCCAGCCGGCTGTAGTGAAAGGTGTGGCCGCGCAGCAGGCCCCAGGGCGTGGGCAGCTGCAGCATGCCCAGTCCCGCCAGGCGCGGCTGCATGCAGGCATGGCCGGGCAACAGGCCCCAGAGGTCCGTGGTCCGGCCCGCGGTGTCGGTCAGTCGCTCGCACAGCGCCAGCATACCGCCGCACTCAGCCCAGACCGGGCGGCCGGCAGCCACGTGGCCGGCGATGTCGCCGCGCAGCGCGGCATGGGCGGCCAGAGCATCCAGGTGCAGCTCGGGATAGCCGCCGGGCAGCCACAGCGCATCGCAATCCGGCAGGCGCTCGCCGGCCAGCGGCGAGAAAAACGCCAGCCGCGCGCCCATGGCACGCAGGCAGTCGAGGTTGGCCGCATAGATGAAGCTGAAGGCCGCGTCGCGCGCCACGGCCACGGTGCGGCCCGCCAGCCAGGGCTGCACCTGCTCGGCGCGTTCGGCAGGCAGCTCAAAATCCACGGACCAGTCCTGCCAGCTGGCGCCCTGCCCCGGCCCGGCCTGCCAGGGCAACTGGCCCAGCGGCGTAGCCTGCAGCGCATCGGCGGCCACGTCCAGGCGTACCAGCGCATCGTCCAGTTCATGTGCGGCGACCAGGCCCAGGTGTCTTTCGGGCAGCAGCGAGGCGGCGCCTTTGCCCTGCACGCGCGCCAGCGCGCCCAGCCACAGCGAGGGATCGCGCAGGCCGGCACGCAGCAGATCGGCATGGTGGGCGCTGCCCACGCGGTTGGCCAGCAGGCCGGCCCAGCGCAGGCCCGGCCGATAGTGCTGCAGGCCATGGGCCAGCGCGCCAAAGGTGCCGGCCATGCCCGAGGCGTCGATGACGGCCAGTACCGCCAGGCCCAGCCGCTCGGCCACATCGGCCGCGCAGGGCGTGCCGTCGAACAGCCCCATGACGCCTTCCACCAGGATGAGATCGGCCTCGCAGGCGGCTGCGTGCAGGCGTGCACGCATGTCGGACTCGCCCGTCATCCACAGGTCTACGCTGTGCACGGGCGCGCCGCTGGCCAGTTCATGCCAGTGCGGATCCAGGAAGTCGGGGCCGCACTTGAACACGCGCACGCGCCGGCCCTGGCGCGCATGCAGCCGCGCCAGCGCAGCCGTCAGCGTGGTCTTGCCCTGGCCCGAAGCCGTGGAAGTGATCAGCAGCGCCGGGCAGCGTGCCCCGCCCTGGCCAAGGTCAATGTTCATGTGTTCGCTCCGCGCGGCGCATTGTAGTGCGCGCCCGCACTGCGGCCGCAACCAATGCTTACGCAATACATCCCGCCGAAGCAGACGAGTCCTACAGATGGCGCTACGATTTTGTGAGACAGTCTGGCGCTCGCTCTCCAATACCCGAGCAAGGCGCTGACGTCAAGCCGTGTACGCCTGCCTGTTACCAGGTTTCCTCGGATACTTCCACGGAATGTGCTCACTTCGTTCGCACGTCCTACAATCTCAGCGTCTATGACCTCCCAGACTTCCCTCGACCACATTGCAGAGCGCGTGGAGCGCCTGCTGGTTCGCCACGAGGAACTGCAACGCACCAATGCGCTGCTCGCCGAGCAGGTGGCGGCCCTGACCCAGGAGCGTGATTCGCTGCGCTCGCGGCTCAACGCCGCCCGGGCCCGCGTCGATGCCCTGATCGAGCGCCTGCCCTCCAACCAGGGGGCCTGACCCCTTCGCAACCGCCGACGCCCCGAACGCCCATGAAGCAGATCGAAGTGCAAATCCTGCAGCAAAGCTATGTGCTGACCTGCCCCGATGGCCAGGAAGAGCGTCTGCTCGAAGCCGTGCGCCGTGTGGACACGGCCATGACCCGCATCCGCGACAGCGGCAAGGTCCGCTCCCGCGAGCGCGTGGCCGTGCTGTCCGCGCTGAACATGGCCTTCGACGTGCTGGACCGCGAAGCCCAGGAAAGCGCCATGGCCACGGCCCAGGCCGAGATGCAGTCCCTGCATGACGAGGCCGCTTCCCAGCACAACGCCCCATCCCAGCCGCCCGAGCCCAGCCCCGAGGAGCTGGCCGAGCGTGCGCGCCAGCAGGCCCTTGCCGAGCAACTGGTGCTGCGCCTGGACCAGGCCCTGGAGGGCGATGCACGGCTGATCTGAGCCTGGGCCGCCGCTGCCTTTCCTTGCCCCGCACGACAGCCTCTTCGGAGGCTGTTTTCATTGCATCGCCCATGTCAATGAAAAGCCCATGCCGTTCAAAGAACTTGATCGCGGGCCTGATCAACGGCCTTAGAATGGAGGCGTCTGCAAACCCGCCGGGCTTTATAGTTCCTTGGACCAATGCTCTATGAGCCCGGGCTTGGTACATTGCCATTCGAGCGTGATCGTCTCGCGTCAGATGAACCCAACGTCTGGCTACGCGG